>JAPWUB010000068.1 GCA_028275745.1 Desulfurococcales archaeon
AAGCAGGGTTCGAGATAATAAAAGCATATTACTCGATAGTAAATGATTTAACGTATATTGATGCAGATCCAGAGGAGTACCTAAGGATCTCAAGCTTCAAAGACTTAGTGAGGAATGCTTTAAAGAAGCCAACAAAGCTAAACATCTTAAGGCTTTTAGCATATCCCATAGTAAAGATCAAACCAAGCCTAAGACAATTGATAGTAGTTGTTGCAACAAAGGCTCGAGAATCAACGATGCAGGTACTGGAAAGATGGGGATGATATTTATTGCATCTGAAGAATATGCTTCTAATGCTCAACTATTATTGAGCAGAAGAAAAGTCGATATAGTGCTAAGAAGACCTGGGTATGAATAGTATGCCATCTATTCTTGTAGTTACAGAGCGGTACTGGCCTGATGGTGGTGGGGGAGAGCTTGCAACTCATCTCATAATTAATATATTAAGGAAGAAATTCAACATGGTTGTTGTTACAGGAACAAGGAGTACTTCCAAAGCATCTGGTGTAGAGTATATCTACGAACCGTTGCTTTCGAAAAGAGAGAAGCCTATGTTGTGGATGAATACCCTGAGACTGATTAATAATCAGAGATTTCAGAAGCTTCTTGATGAAAGTGATATCGTGTATATACCTCGTTTTGCTTTTCCTATTGTACCGTTTGCAAAGAAGCTGGGCAAAAAGGTTGTGGTTCACCTACATGGTTATATTCCCATATCATACACAGCAACAGTATTAGCCCCATACGAAGAGCATAAGCATCGTATCGCCTTAGATAATATCAAGTTAGAGTGCTCAAGGAGTCTCATTAATTGTATGGGGGCAAATCTTCTGTGGTGGATGCCGAAGCTAGCGAGAAAATGGATCTCACAAGCGGATAAAGTCATCTGTGTCTCTAGGAGACAAGCAGAGATAATAGCTGATCAAGCGCCAGAGCTTAGGGACAAGATAGAGATTGTGTACAATCCGTTGCCACCCGAAGTAATTAATGCTAAATTAAGGAAAGAGCTTGGCGATACACCTATATTTCTATATGTTGGGGGGGACAGCTACGTAAAAGGCTTTCACATGTTCTTAAAGGCTATGAAGGAGTTGGGTAGGCAAGGGATCAAGGCAAGGTTTATACTAACAAATAGATACAGTCGTGAAAGTATAAAGATCTTGACTACTCTGATCAACAAATACGAGAACTTAAGGATTGATGTAGTTGGAAGAGTAGAATATCATGAACTTATAAAGCTTCATGAGAAGGCATGGGCCTTGGTATTTCCATCGATATGGGAGGAGCCATTACCATATGCAGTGGTGGAATCCATGTCATTGGGAACAATACCAATAGCTTCTAAAGTAGGTGGCATACCCGAAATTGTTGCAGGTACCGTTGCAGAGAGATTTTCATTTGAACCAGGTGATGTTAAAAGCTTTGCTGAGAAAATCGATAGGTTACTAGCTTGTTCCAGGGACGAGTTAATAGATATTAGTATAAGATTAAGGAATCACGCTCTTAAATTATTTGATACAAGTGTTATTGAGAATAGATTTGTACCTCTTTTCGAGTTTTTATTATAGTAGAATTGTGATTGGGTTGTAGGGGGGTTGTGATATGAGAATAGCCTTTATTGTTAGTGAAGTGTTTTACTAAGAAGAGTCATGATGGTTTTGAGTGGTTAGTTAGGGCATTGGAAGAGAGCTTGCAGAACGGAACTTTTGAGGTTTTGTTGTTGCTTAAGAGACCTTGAATATCTTGAGATAAATGATTTGGTGAAAAGCGTGAATTTCAAATGTAAAAAAGATCAGAGACTTTGTAATTCGTAGGATAAGACTAAGATCATAGCTCTTGTGGGACTTGTTGGTGTAGGTAAAACTACGATTACATTTTATATATAGTTCTTAGAAGAAATATTATGGTTGAGGGCTACTTGCCTGTGGCGGTATGCGACTTAATATGGGTTATAACGTGGTTCAAAATTCCATTAGAAAGCATACTACATGAGCTTTCAATAGCCCTAAAACTTCTCGTTAAATTACCCATAGAGATAATATATTTAAAGGCATCCCATGAAAACCTGGTTGAGAGACGGATTATTAGGAGGAGTTTTGAAAGAGATAAAATCTACATGAGTAATAATTTCTCTTACATAAGGTTTCATGAGTCGTGTATTAAAACTTTATTAAAGTCTTTACATTTCAATAGCAATGTTACGGTGGTAGATACCAGTAACACTCGGATCAGCGAAGTTGTAAAACTTATTACTCATAGGCTCATGAGGAGCTAGATTTACGATGCAAATTGCCGTATCCGTTATTTGGTTAAACTATAATAGTGCGAAGTTTATTAATTTAGCGAAAGAAAGTTTAAGATCTATATATAGACAATCTATTCCTTTGGAACTTGTGTTAGTAGACAATGCTTCTGCTGACGGTAGTTTCGAAGAAATAACATCCTATACCAGCAGACTAAATGAAAGAGATTTCAAAGTTAAAATCATTAGGCTTAATAAGAATTTAGGCTACACGGGTGGTAATAACATAGGTTATCTAACCTCAAACCCGAAGGTGAAATATGTAGCATTTATAAATAATGATCTCATATTGTATGAAGACTCTTTAGAGCGCATTATTCGTTATCTAGATGTGCATAAAGATGCCGGAATAGTTCAAGGCATTATATATGATATTAGTGGAAAGCGTATAGATAATGCTGGTTTTATGTGTACCGAGACCCTCTTAAATATACCAATCAAGAGTTTAATCAATAAACCAGTTTATATAACCTATGCTAGTGGAGCTTACATGGTAGTTAGGAGGGAACTGATCTCTAGGCTAGGAGTACCATTTGATTGGGACGGATTTATGTATTTCGATGACATGCCCCTAGGATTTAAAGCCTGGTCTATGGAGTTTAAAGTTGTTAGCCTTCCGATTGAAGCCGGCAGGCATTTTGGTGGAGCTTCCGGAGGTTTCAAATCAGAAAAAACTGTCTATTACACGTATAGGGGTTGGGGAATTATGATTGAGATTTCTAATACTAGGTTCAAGAAGTTGCTAAGGAAATCGTTCCTGAAAAACATTCCAATAATAAGCGGGTTTAAAAATCCACGCTTAACAAAGGTTGCACTTAAGGGTTTTATGGACGGACTTTACTTAGGTAAGAAGAAACGCGAGTCAGGCTATTCTCTAGACATATATTCAGCTCCACTAGTCACCAAGTATAGCCTATTAAGCCTACTTCTTCCAAATAGACTAGTATTCAGACTAGTATCATGAAGAGTCGACATGCGTTGAAAGAGGAAATATCTCTGGCAAATTACTATAGCTAAGGAAGCTATCTAAGCTTTAGAGCTTCAGACTCAAACAGCGCAAACCGCATTTGTATGTTAACATAAAGGATAGAGATGTAGAGAAAACCCTTAACATGTGCAACTTAAGGTAAGTATTGTTTTAGCTAAATTATAACAGTTCAAAGTTTTTGGGCTTGGCGCTAGGCTCTTTGCGGGGCTTATTAGAGCTTGATTATGACAGCTATGAAATTGCTTTATCGTAGTTAACACATCTACTGATGGTAGTTTTGAGACTGTTAATGGTTTTGTTGAGTGTTTTAAGCCTAGTGATGTTAGGATTAGGGTGGTTAGGAGTGATAGAAATAGGAGTTATTCTGGAGGGATGAATTTGGGGGTGGTCAGCTAGGGATCCTGAGTCTAAGTATGCTTCATTCCTTAATAATGACTTTGTGATCGAACCTCATTCTCTCCGTGAAATTGTCGAATATATAGAGAACGAGACTAATGTTGGTATTGCAAGCAACTCGATCCTTTATGGTGATGGAAGAACTGTTTACTCTGCTGGAGGTGTTGTCACAGAGCTTTGGAGTGCTGAAGGTATTTGCCGAACCCTTCCTGAGCATGAATATTACGGTAAGAACAGACCTCACTATGTGACATATGCCGATGGCGCCTACATGGTGATGAACTCAGAGATTGTGAAGAAAGTTAGTGTTTATGGCAAGTCTCTCCTCGACAAGGCTTTTTCTATACTTCGACGATCATGTGTTGGGATCGATGCTGTGGAATAGGGTTATAGGGTCAGGCACTACCCCATAAGGGCAAATCTTCACTATATACATAGAGCAATAAAGTCCACAATTAACTACTTTGGTATTCGAGCACAAATAGCATTAATGGGTGTTGTGAAGCGATATTTAGCCTCATAGCGGGTTTACATATTTTAAGAAGGTTAAGTATTCATAGTGTATTATGTATGGAAGGACTTCAAAAAAGCTGTGAAGTTATAAGAGTCATTTATGATGGTCTTTCTCTAGGGAACCATACAAAGCAACGCATAGGTAAATTAACGATATATAAAGCACGGTACCTTAAATCAACTTATGATGAGTTCGAATGTTTCGTATTCGGGTTATGCAAAAAATTCAAAAATCGCATTTAAAGCATTTACATGAAATTGAAGGTTCGAATAACAACTACTTTATTGTCTCACACTTCACCAATTATATTCTTGGTTAGGAATATGGAGAGAGATGTAAGAGATGATGTAGTTGCAATTATTGTTACGCATAATCCAGAAATTGAAATATTTGAGCATGTTGTTAGATCTGTAAGTAAGCAAGTTAGGCATGTGGTTATCGTAGATAATAGCTCTAGTAACAAAGACATTATCAAAGATTTGAATAATTGCGAAACGATAGAATTGAGGTCAAATGCAGGAATTGTACGTGCTCTAAGGATAGGAATATAGCATATCATAGACGAGTATAACCCTAAATGGCTTTTGTCTCTCGATGACGATGCAATACTGATTAATGAAGCATTGAAAAAAGTTTTCAACGTGCTTAAAAACTTAAAGTCCATCTTCATAGTAGAGTAGGTGCAATATTATTAGGAAATTCACCAGGTGATTGTAGCTTGAGAGAGGTATTCTATGGTATCTTTTCAGGAACTTTAATTAGATCTGATATAGTACTGAGCAGTTGATGTAGAGATGATTTTTCTTTGGATCAAGCTGATCATGATTTTTACTTTAAGATTAGGGAGCAGGGATATTTAACATTGCGTGTCAACTGTAAACTTATTAATCATAAGCCAGAATAAAATCGATAAATAAGAATACTCTCAGACATTTCTCGTATGCCATTAGATTATGAACCTCCTTGGAGGTATTACTACATCGTTAGAAACTTCACAAGGTTGCTTATCGAAGGCAAAACAGATTTTTTGTACTTTATCTAAGGCAAATAATTGATTGAGGAGCTAAGATAATATTTGTTGATGGATCCAATAAATTTCTCAAGGCTTTAGGCTCGGCTTAATGCATACATTACTTAATAAATTTGGCTATCTAGATTTATCATATTTTAGCTAAAAAATGTTGAAAAGAATGAACTTAAAGCTAGGTTCTTATTAGCATAATATTCAACTGCTTATCAGTTAAAGAATGATACATAAATCTG
>JAPWUB010000069.1 GCA_028275745.1 Desulfurococcales archaeon
TTGTGTCATTAAGTGGATATTTCTCATTATTAAGTGCAAGGATGGCTATTGAATCTGCAAACATACAAGGTGGACAATGCTCGTTATCAAAGGTTCCAAACATTGGATTCTTTATTATTTCCCATAGTCTATCTACGAAATGTGACATATGGTCTCTATTGCCAGCAAGCCACTCCATCCTCACCTGTTCATCACTCTTTGGCACTATATGCATAACATATTTCGGTGCAGGTAGACCAAAGTATTTAATTCCCCACCAATCATCTACCCTTTCATAGGCCCATGTATCACCAACCATAAATAACGCTCTATACGGACCCCCACCTATAATTTGTTTCGGATCATTATCTGGGAACTCCAAGAATGCTTTACAACCCATCTCTTTATACAGCTTCTCCCACCTATGCTTCGGTACAATCATCCACTGCAATACATCTATAACCCTAAAGTAGTTTACATTAGATCTATTTACATGTATGATGACGGTAATAGGATCTTTTGCTTCTACACCCTCTATATACATCCAAATGTAACTTGAAGGTGTATTACACATTCTATGAACTTCTAATGAGAATACCACATCCTCAGCTGTTATAGGTGTTTTATCCCACCAATAAGCATCAGGTTTGAGTTTTATCTCAAAGGTATATAGGTCTACCCACTTGAACGAGCTAGCTAAGTAAGGTACATAGTCATCCGTAAGCAAGCTATATACAAATAGATATGGATATTGGAGAAATGTTGAACCCCAAGCAGCAATACCTGGTATAAATGGATTAAATCCTGATGGCACTGCCCATGATTGAGATACTATAAGAGTTTGATCTCTTGGAAGTTGCGGAACTTGAGCTCTAATACTTAGAGGTAATGAACTTAGTAATACTATTAATGCGATTAATAGCGCTATGCTCACTTTACGATTATCTGCATTAAAACCTACCAATTAACTCACCCTAGAGTAGAGCCCTACAATATACGAGTTTATAAACTTTTTTTATCGATGGTAATCAGATACTTTAAAAATTGTCTCTATGTAAACCATTTTGAGTAGAGTTTAGGTACTGACTCAAGTAATTTCTTTGTATATGGATGAGATGGTTTATTCAAAATTTCTTCAGGTGTACCTTCTTCAACTATTTTACCTTTATACATAACTAATATTCTATCGCTTGTATATGTAGCTAGACCGAGATCATGTGTTATAAATATTTGTGATGTTTTGAATTCATCTCTTAGCTTAAGAAATAGATCTAGTAAGCTGAGCCTTAATGTAGCATCTATCATACTTGTAGGTTCGTCAGCTATAACAAGCTTTGGCCTTATCAAGAATATCTGCGCTATTAATACTCTTTGCCTCATACCACCAGAAAGCTCAAATGATCTTTTATCTAGAATTTCTTCCGGTATAAGTCCAACTTCTTTAAGTGCTTCTTTTATCATACTTATTTTAGTATCATAGTCCATTTCTTCATCGAAAAGATTGAATTTTCTTAGCATAACAAATCTTATAGTATGTGTTGGGTTAAATGAGGAGTATGGATCTTGAAAAACTCCATTAACATTTCTCCAATACCATTTCAATTCTTTCCTATTTCTGATATCCCTCCAAATATCTTTCCCATTAAATAATACGTTTCCCGAAGTTGGTCTTAAAAGTCTTAATATTATCCTAGCTGTTGTTGTTTTACCTGAGCCGCTTTCCCCAACGAGTGATATTATTTCCCCTTCCTTAACATTGAAATTAATATTATTTACGGCTACAATTTCTTTTTGACGAATTAAACCTATCCTATATACCTTCGTTAAATTCTTAACTTCTAAAATCACCTTAGACATATAATCACCTTTTTACATATAGCCAGCAAGATACAAAACGATTTCTCTCAACCTCTATCATTGGAGGTTCTTCTCTTCTACAAATATCCATCGCATAAGGACATCTAGGATGAAACCTACAACCGGATGGAGGATTAATTAAACTTGGTGGTTCGCCTTTAAGTAGAACTTCCTTAGCTTTCCTTACTCTCTCCCTTACTATCAACTCAGGTGTAAGTATTGAAAATATTAATCCTTTTGAATATGGATGAAGAGGCTCATTGATCATTTCCTCTGTTGAACCTTTCTCAACAAATTTTCCAGCATACATAACGACTATTTCATCCACTATCTGTCTAACTGTTGCAATATCATGAGAAATAAATATTATACTCTTCACTAAACCTCTTCTATAGATATCA
Organism: Desulfurococcales archaeon; assembly: GCA_028275745.1. Classification (GTDB taxonomy): domain Archaea; phylum Thermoproteota; class Thermoprotei_A; order Sulfolobales; family Ignisphaeraceae; genus Ignisphaera. Next base: position 2,238 of record JAPWUB010000069.1, read on the forward strand.
TAAAGTGTTTCTAAAACCATTTTCTGTGTTGATACATCGAGAGCTGACGTAGGTTCATCTGCTATTAATAAAGACGGGTTTAACAATGTAGCTATAGCTATTAATACTCTTTGCCTCATACCACCAGAAAGCTCAAATGGATACATATCCAATGCTTCTATAGGTAAATTAAGCTCTTTAAACCTTTTTACAGCTAATTCAAATATCTCCAGCGTTGTGTAACCTGTTTTCTCTTTCAAAACATCTTTTATAAAACTTCTTATCTTTACTGTAGGTACTAATGCATTCATAGCTGATTGAGGAATTAAGGCAACTTTAATCCCTAAGATTTTTCTCCTAATTTCATCAGTGGTCATATCATTTATTTTAATTCCATCAATAACTATATCACCTTTAACGATCTTAAGCGGTGGCTCAACATTAAATGATAAAGCTTTTGCTAATGTTGATTTTCCACAACCACTCTCACCCACAATACCGATAATAGTCTTCTTATCTATAGATAGATTAACACCGTCAACAGCTTTCACTGTCCCCGCTTTTGTGAAATAGTAAGCCCTAAAATTCCTAACATCAAGAATACTCATTATTTCACCTATAGCTAAAGAGTTCATCTATCGATGTTGCTATCATGTATAATGATAAAAATATCAATGTAACCGTAATGGAAGGCGGAACAATAGTCCACCAAATACCTTGGCTGATATTAGCATATATCTGAGCTACATATAGCATTAACCCTAGTGTTACATCTTTCGTCATACCAACGCCAACTAATGTTAAACCTACTTCAGCCATTATACTATAAGAGAAGAGCATTGCGAAAGCAGCTAATACATAGGGTGCTATGATAGGAACTATATCTCTGATTATTATATTCAATCTCGAAGCACCAGATAGGATCGCTAAATTAATGAATTCTGATGAGAGAATGCTAAGGGTGCGTGATCTAAATCCTCTACACCATCCAGCCCACGAAGTTATACCTATGACAACTGCTACTATCCATAAACTTCTTTCAGGTAGATATGCTGCTAATAACATCATCAATAGTATGGAAGGTATTAGAAGGAGTATCTCTGATAAAGTCATCACTATTTTATCTACTAGACCACCAAATACTGCCGCAATTGTTCCTAAGAATATTGCTAAAGACAATGATATAGCAGAAGCTATTGCCCCTACATATAATGATCCTCTGATTCCGTGCAAAAATTGTGCTAATACATCTCTCCCTAGGGCATCGGTTCCTAAGGGGTATTTCTCTCCCGGAGGCACATATCTCCTTCCTATAGTTCGTGTAGGGCTCACTTCATATATCGCAGGGCCTACAATTCCTATGAACAGTACTACCAAAAGAATGAGCAATCCTATTGCAAACTTTTTTATTCTAAATAATCTTATTATTGTAGAGGAAATCGAGGAAATCATATTTACTGCACACCTACATAGGCATATCTAGCTCTAGGATCTATGTACGCAAATAATAGTTCTGATATATAGTTGGCTAAAAGTAATGTTGCTATAATTATTATGAATATCCCTTGAATTAAGGGATAATCTTGTGCATTGATAGCTCTCCAGAAGATCATACCAATACCTGGGTAACCAAACACTATTTCTGTTAGAACTGAACCTGCAACACTCCATCCTAAAACAATTGCTAGACCCACTATTTGAGGTAAAGCTGAACATTTAAATAAGTAATTAACAACCTTTTTCTGCGAAAGCCCTACACCTCGTATAGTATACTCCATATAATCTGAAGCAAGTTCTTGAACTGCTATACTTCTCATACTTAGTCCCCAACCTCCAAGAGATGATATGAAGATTGACAGAAATGGAAGAATATAGTGCTTTAAGTAAGCTAGCACAAATTCTACTGAAAGCCTTGGCACCATTCCTGGAGGCCATCCACCTCCTGTAGGGAAAATTGGCATGTAAACAGCAAGTAATAGGATTAAGTACATACCTAAAACGTAGGGAGGTACACCTTGAAGTATCATGAAGATTGTTAACACTACCTTATCTACAAATTTATTTCTATTCATTGCAGCTACAACTCCGATATAATTTCCAATAAACCATGATAATGAAACTGCAGGAATCATGAGCAGAAGTGTCCATGGAAGGTATAAGGCTATAAGATCAGCTACACTGAGTGGGTAGAATAATATAGATGTTCCTAGATCTCCATGTATTAACTTAGATATAAAGTCAACGAATTGAATATGTAGAGGTTCATAGAGTTTAAATGTTTCGAGAAGCATTCGCTCAGTAGCTTTGAGCTGTTCCGGTGATGTAATACCACCTTGTGTTAATCTAAAAATTGTTGATGCAAGAGGGTTGCCTGGTATCATCCTTGGCAAGATGAATATTAAAAACAGCGCTACAGAAAATGTTAACATCATTATGCCAAATCTTTTTAAAGCATAAGCAATAAAAGGATTTATGTTTATTTTTACTGCCATTAATTCACCACTGTTAATAAATTCTTAATAATTTTGAAAATTTAAACTTTTATGCAATAAAGATGGGTTTAATTTATTAAAAGCATACACATTTGATTGCATTGATAATATTGTTCTAACATAGAAAATATGAAATTGAATAGAATATTAATTTTGTTAGTAACTTAACATAGTATATTCAGAACTTTGTTACAAAATATATGTATATCGATGAAATTAAGTATCGAAGTTTTAATTGGTTCGATTAATTTGATTACTGAAAGTATAGATTTGATATTTATATCGAAATGCTCTACATGAATACTAATTACCATGATCATCTACACCAATCTTATAAAGTAAAATCTTATTCTTTAAAATAGGAAATTCTTAAAAGTTAATATGTAAATTATATGACCCCTTCAACATTATTTTCCTCAAGTCATTTATATTCCATTATCCTTCCCCTTTATCGCTAGAAATTTAGATGAATCTATGAACATAACATTAATAACATAACTACTTAATAATAAGCTGTATTCTAATAAAATAAAACAACTCAGGAATACAATATACTCAGCATAAAAA
>JAPWUB010000070.1 GCA_028275745.1 Desulfurococcales archaeon
GGAAAGCATAACAATATACGATGCTTCATACCTTTACTACGCAATCCAAAATAAGCTAACGCTAGTCACTGACGATGAGAAGTTGTTAGAGAAAGCTAGGCACTATATAAACGCGATTAGGTCAAGAGATTTAGCACAGCATCATGGCTGCTAAAACTTTTGATAAACTGCATCAGCCTTGAAACACATCATCACCTCTCAGAGTTCACAGCCATCATCATAAAAATGCAACATCTATACTACGTCATTTCGTATCTTTTACAGCTTTTCAACACTTAAAAATATAGGTGATTCAACCTATTTTAAGTAACATTAAGTTGGGTGGATATAGGAATACTGAAATCGATGCAGAACACAGCATGTTTTTCAGTTGCAAGTTGCAGGAAGTTAGATAAATGCTTTAAATGGTGAAGAATAAAAATTCTTTAGTTTTATGTCGTTGGCTTAGAGACTCTTAAGCTACTTGCTTGGTGCTGGTAATGTTGTTGTAACTCTTTTCTCTGCCAAGATTCTTGTTGGTGCCTTGATTACGAACTTCTCAAATGTTAGTATCCCTCCCCACAAAGCTACTGTGGCTATAGCCATTGCAACACCATTCGTAGCCATCTCATGTAGTGCTTGAGCCCAGTCCTCAGGGTTCTGCATAGCTGTTAGGAATGGCGGCCATGGAACAACCTCTCCGTGCCAAACATGTTCAAGCGCTAATATTCCTGCGCCTCCCCATAAGAGAGCCTCTAGCAATCCAAGCCTAACTCTCTCTGCCGCCTTTCCTAAAGCTCTCCTAATTATTGATACTATGATAGCTAGTGCTGAAGGTACTAGGAAGCACGCCATATTGGCGCACCTCAAAAGCTTAAATTGTGCACATAGTTAATAAGTTTTTGGGTTAAATCTATGTGGCTAGTAATACTAGGTTATGGAGCAGTTATAGCAACAGCTCTATGGTATGTAAGTAAGGCTAAGGGAGAGGATCTCTGCCTCAACTACTTAGCAACAATTCTATGGGGTGCAACACTAATGTTCTTCATAGATCACCTCTTCAGCTATATAAGGGGTGAGGGCTTTATGGATATAAGCGCAGATGCAGTTGCATTAGGCTTTTCACTACTTCTAGTAGCATTAGTTATATGGCTAGTCATTCTATTCATAAAGGATCCTAAGAAAGTTCTCCGCAAAACATAATCATCTTTTTGTAGCACTGTTTGCTAAACTCACCCCCTATAGTAATGTTGAGAGAAAAAGGTTTTATCTTAATATGACTATCCACTCTTCCAGATCCACTGTTGTCTTTAGCGCTATGTATGGTGCTGGATTCTCTAGGATTATCTTGTTTGAGCCTGTGCTTATGCTGTACTCTGTAACATGTCTTATGCTATCCTCTACCCATATATGATACAGGCTTGTGCTTTCAACAACTGTTAGCTTGCCTTGAGCCTTTACCTCAAACAGTATTATTTCAGCTGATTTTGCTCCAAATGTTGGTATAGCCACTTTACCTACTTTATAGGGTTCGTTACGACCTGAGGCAATGAGCGGCATGTTCTTAACTGGGTTGAAAGCTTCTTCAGGATCTATCTCTTCAGCCCATATCTCGTGACTCCAAGCCCTCTTTCCACCTGCTATCCATGTAGGGCTAGTCATGTAGAATAGTAGTGATCTTCCAAGGTGTGTTGTGTAGTGTGGGTGCTGAAGCTGGTTAGGGACTATGTGGCTATAGTTTATCTTTCCATAACTCCACGTAGCTGAGCATACAAAGTGCCATTTATCAATCATGAATGTGTTGCCAGCTTTATGCCAATCCTTTTCAGAACCGAAACGCACCTCTAAATTCCAAAGCTCTGTACCAGAAACCTTCTCTGATAGCATTACAAGCCAGCCGTTATAGACAAAGAGCTGGTGAACATCTCTAGCATGACCTAGGTATGTAGGTGCCTGCAGAACCCCTACAAGGTCTCTGCGAGGCTTTGGCAAAGGTCTCTCAGTGTAGTTCTCTATGTAGAAGAGCGCTCTATTCCTATCACCACTAGCGCTAAGAGTTAAGGACTTGTCAAAGTGTGGAACCATACCAATACCAGCATCGCCTAGGTTTGGAGTCCATGTATAGCCTTCTCTAACCTGCTCAAAGTCCACAACCTGTGTTCTCCTAATGTTCCACTCCCTGTCAAAGAATATGAAGTAGCCATAGCTAGCCTTTGGAGCTCCATAAGCTGTGCATGCAAATACCCACTCCTCATTATAATCATCCCAGAAAGCTGTTGTAGTATTCAAACCACTAACATTGAATATTGCAGGACTTGCAATTCTCCTAATATTCCTAACACTTAGATCCTCATCTATTTCAGCAACCCACACATGTCTAGCAATACCGTTTGGATCACTCCAAGCCGTGAAGAGCATGTATGGCTGGTAAGTGTCAGGATCTAGAACAATGAACGGACTTCTAACACCAACAGCGTCAGGCAAAACAGTCTTCATCTCCTTCCTTGTTAAAACCCTGTAAATACCCTTCCTAGCTCTAGAAGCACCTCCATTAATAACCTTCTCCAGCGCAACATCAAGAGTATTCATTATTCCACCTAAGGAAGAACTTAGACTTGCTCTATATAAAGCCTACCTTAATGAAGGTATATATTGGATTCATGACTCTACTCAAGTCAAGTTTCTTGGGGTGAGACCCACGATTCGAATTCCTGTTGTGTTTGTAGCTCCTGATGTTACCCCAGGTAGCTATACAGGTGCTTTAGGGGGTTTACCACTGGTTAGGGACTGGATTGAGAAGGAGAAGGCTAGAGTTATATACTTCCTGAAGAGCTCTATGCCTAACGTGGATTTCGTGTTCTACACCGTTAGGAATGTGGATGACGCTGGAAGGGTTCTGGAAGCTGAGAAGGATTCTATAGGCTTTATAGTTTTCATCTTACATACTTGGTCTGGTGGTGCTACGAGGGTGTTTCTAGAGAGTGGAAAGCCTGTTGTTCTAATTGCTGAAAGTTATGGTGGTGGAGGTGAGTTCTTGTTGGAGTTTGGGAGAGCTGTTGGGGAGGGGAAACCAGTTGTAGGCTTAGTTGTCAGGGACTTGGCAAGCGATGCTATTGCTAGGAAGGTTAAGCTTTTAGAGGTTATTGCAAGGCTTAGAGAGATGAGGATACTGTTTGTAACAATAAACATTGAGTGGTTTAACAAGGTTTCTGAAGCTCTTCGCAAAGCCTTTGGCATAGAGGCTATAGTGCTTGATGGCAGGGTCTTTGCGGAGAAGTACTACAAAGGTGTTAGTGATGCTGATGCAGAGAAGTGGGCTAGGAAATGGGTTTCAGAGGCGAAGGCTGTTCTAGAGGATAGCTACATAGACATACTCAAAGCGGCTAAGCTGTACATAGCTATGAAGAAGGCCTTAGAGGAGTACAAAGCACATTCAATAGCTGTTGACTGCATAAACCTATTCGATGCAAAGGTTCTCGATGCGTGGCCATGTCTAGGATATATGCAGCTATGGCTAGACTGCTACATTCCCGTTTGCGAGGCAGATCCATTCTCAGCCATTATCCTCATAATATCGTGGTTATTGCATAGGAGACCAGGGTTCATCTCTGACCCAGTACTTGATCAGCAGAGGAATGAGGTTATCTACTACCATTGCTACGCACCAATAAACCCCTACGGCAATAACACCAGGGTTCCATACACAATAACACCTGCACACCTATACTCAAAGAGAGCATCCATATATGTTGAGCTACCTGTAAACGAGGTTGTGACAGCTGTTCAGATAATGCCCGATATGAAGACAATAGTTCTGCACAAAGCAAAGACGTTGAGGAACGAGTATAGCGTTGCTGCATGTGCAACAAAGCTTGTGGCATCAGCAAATACAGATGCTTTAGCAAGGAATTGGAGAACTCTGTGGCACAGAGTAGTAGTCTATGGAGACCTAGCAGAAGACTTCAAGGATCTTGCAACACTCCTAGGGCTCAAAGTTATTGAGGAGGATAAGTAGGGATTGATGAATGGATGTGCAGCAGGTTGCAGTTGTTAAGAGAGTTGGTGAAGAGGTTCATGCATACAGCGGTGACAAGCTCATAGCAAGATCTGCTAAGCATAAAGAAGTTTTTGAATATGTGTTGAGGTTTTTGGCTGAGGCTGGTGGTGGAGAACTAATTATCTATAGTGGGGAGTACCTTGTTAATGACATTCCTCTACATAGCAATGTGAAGATATATGGTTTTGGTAGGGTAGTGCTAAAGCTTTCCGATGGTGAGGCGGTTTTCAGGGCTGTTGATAAGATTGTGGAGAGGGTTACTATAGACGGTATTGAGATTTGTGGTGGTGGTGGGGACATTGCGCTGGACTTTGGCAAAGCCTCATCAATTAACAACATAGTTATAGGTAATGTTATTGTTGATGGGTTTAGGTATGGGTTTAGAGGTGCAGAAACAGGTTCAGGCATAGCTATTGCTAGGTCTAGATTCATAAACTGCTTCACAGGACTCTATGCAAAGGCTGAGAACATAGATATAGTTAGTAGTGAGTTTAGTGGGTGTAAATATGGGGTTGTTGGTGATTTGAGGAATAGCAGAATAATATTCACGAGATTTGCTAAGAATGGTGTTGGCGTTAAGGGTTTTGAGAGGGGAGGTATACAGAAAACCCAATTAATAGGCAATGTTTTTCAGGGTAACAAGATTTTGAGTGTTGAGCTTGGTGAAGGCTCTAGCTTACAATCATCGCAAGTCGTGTGTGAGGAACCTTGTGAGAAAGGTGTTGAGCTATATGGTAGAAACATTGTTGAGGGAAACATGTTTAGTGGTGTCTTTAGCGAAGCTGTTGTTGATGTTTTGGGGGATGATGTGGTTATAGCTAGTAACATTTTCTACAACATATCTACGGGTAGGCATGTTGTGAGGATTGGTGGTGGTAATGCAACTATTCTAGGCAATGTCTTTCACAATGTTAAGGGTGTTGCTATAGATCTTGAGAATAGGTACTCATACCCAGTTATAGCAGCTAATCACTTTAGCGATGTTGAGGGAGTAGTCATCATGGTTTCTCAAGAGGTTAGAGCACAGCTCATAGCCCTGAACAGCTTTAGCTTAACGAAAGAATCCCAAATACTTGTTCACTCTAATGAAGCCTCATCATACTTCCCAACAATAATAGGCAACACAGTCTATGTAGAAGTTGCACAACCCAATCCCTTGCTAAACCTAAAGCTCAAAGCTCCAGGAGCAATAATCGCTCACAACATG
>JAPWUB010000071.1 GCA_028275745.1 Desulfurococcales archaeon
GTTAATTCAAGTTTATTCCCAGCCTTACTAATGCTCTCTATGTATGCAAGCCCTGTTATAATGTATGGCTCTAGGAGGTGTACAAAGTTTTCACACGATGTTGAGTATGTGTGTATAGTTGCAGTGTCTCTTTCATTGTCTATCCTTACCTTAGCGACTAGATGTATATAGTTAGCTCTAACACTTGTTGCAATAGCTCCTCTATAGAGCGCTACATAAAATGGCTGCTCCTCAACATATCCAAGATCCCTGTAGACGTTGCTTACGATTTTGAGCATCTCCTTTATAAACTTCTCCTCTTCATTTACATCACCAATAAACCTTCTTAAACCTCTACTCTTACTAAACATGCTGTATATTGTTGGGACTAGAATTGTTGTATAGTATCCTACACTCTCTCTTTCATGCATAAAGACCTTTATGTTGCTACATATGCTCTCTTCTTTAAACCTAATGCCGAACCTATTCAGCATTTCTAGGTCAAGACCTTTGAAGTATTTCTCAATCAGTGTGTTAGTTATTGATCTGCTCACCATTAAGAAGAATGTGAAGCCATTGTACAGGGGTAGCAAGCCTCGTAGCGAATCGTAGAAGCCCTTAACGATTTCAACTATTCTGAGGGGGTTATTGACTAGCGCAGATAAATCCCTCTCAATTTTCCTCCCAATATCATGCTCCTCAATATTTACATTAGATATTTTCAGCACTCTTGAAAGAAGTAGGAAGAGCTCTTCAACAAACTTTACAAGTTCTGAATCCTCGAACTTTAGAGAAGCTTTCTGAAGTACTTGCTCGGCTGGTATGCCTATTGCAATGCTCTTGATGATCTCATCACAATTAACGCACTTTATGCCAAAGAATTCGCTGAATATCTCCTGAATATCTCTCCAGTGACCAATGGTGTCCCTGCCTATGACTCCTGCAACAATCTTCTTTGTTACTACATCTCCACCCCTAATCTTCAAATTATTGAGTATCCCTAGAACTCTCTCACAGTATCCTAGGGCTACAGCTATATTACCCTTGAAATACTTCTTCCACTTCTCAGCACTACCAACATCTGGTATAAGCATGGTCAAGACAGTTTCACACAACTAAAAAGTTTGATTTGAGGTTAATAGGTCTAGAACCTTCCTTTAGAAAGCACTCTTGCTGCAACTATTAGTGGGTGCCAGACAGGGGCAACAGCTGGGTGATACCCTAGGTCTGCAAAGAATAGATCCTCTATAGTCATGCCCCTCTCAATGGCTACAGCCACAACATCTATGTAGCCAGCAACTATGGGATCGCGTCCAACTACTTGCGCCCCAAGTATTCTACCTGTTGATGAATCCATAATCATCTTTATGTGCACCTCTGTTACACCTGGGTAGTAATGAGCTTTTGTTCTAGCCTTTATCACTGCCTTCTCAACCTTGAAACCGTTTGCTACAGCCTCCTCCTCGCTAAGACCTGTTCTAGCAATATACAAATCGAAGAACTTTGTTACTGCAGTGCCTACAACTCCTGGGAACTTAAGCACTCTTCCGCGAGCCGCATTAGCTCCTGCAACCTGACCCTCCTTATTAGCTGATGGTGCTAGAGGTATCCACACCTTCTTACCTGTTACCCTATGAGTCTTCTCAGCAACATCACCTGCGGCATATACATCCTCAACACTTGTCTCCATATACTCATTAACCTCTACAGCACCAGTAACACCAAGCTTTACACCAGCTCTTGTAGCTAGCCAAATATTTGGCTTCACACCAGTGGCAAGAATAACTGCATCCACCTCGTAGACACCCTTATCTGTTGCAACAGCTTTTACAGCACCATTACCTCCAACAATTTCTCTAATTTCTTCATTTAGATGTAGCTCTACACCCTTCTCCAGAACCTCCCTAGCAACAATCTCTGCAAGTTCACGATCTAATGCCTTAGGGAGAAGTCTATCCCCCTTCTCTATAAGTACAATGCTCTTACCAAGCTCTAGCAATGCCTCTGCCATCTCTAAGCCTAGGTAGCTCCCACCAACAACAGCAACTTTACGAGCATTCCTAAGATCTTCCAGTAACTTATATGCATAGGCAGGGTGCCTAATAGTGTAAACTCCCTTAAGGTCTACACCAGGAACAGGAGGAACTGCTGGTATAGCGCCAGTTGCAATCACCAGCTTATTCCACTTAACCTCAAATCTATGCCCATTCCTTTCAACAATAACAGCTTTTCTATCAACATCAACATCCTTTACGATACTGTTTATGTAAACCTTAATCCCTCTCTCCTTCTCAAACTCTTCCGGCGTATACGTTGCTAAATCTTCTCTTCTCTTAACAATGCCTCCAATATAGTAAGGTATGCCACAAGGAGCATGAGTGATCATATCAGTAGCTTCAATTAGCACAACCTCAGCATTTGGATTTAGCCTCTTAGCTCTTGCAGCTGCGGATGCCCCTGCAGCTCCACCTCCAATAACAACAATTGCTTGGCTCATTACCTTAAAACCCCTCTAAGTACTCTCTTCATTCTGAAACTCATAATCATCTATTTTGAGAAGTGCTTAAAAATGTTCTGACTATGAATAAGCTAGGTATAAGTATCTTTATGGTTTTTAGCCCTTCTTTTTCTTGATCTTGCCTGATGGTATAACCTCCTTAGATACTCTTTGAGATTCTCTGTATAGGTATAGTCCTACGAAGCTTACTAAAGCCGTGCCAAAACCTATCAGTGTTGCGGCAACAATCAATCCTGTGAAGCTTACGCCACATACGTAATTCAGTGTTGAGTAGTCAAATGATGATGGTGTGAAGGTAACCTCTATTGCTGGTGATGAAACGTATGTCAGAGCTGTTATATTCAAAGACTTTATCGTCATATCTGTTAACGGATCTATCTCTATGTAGTAGTTTCCCGGCGCAATAATGTTTACATCGAGTATCTTGGATGTGCTAATAGTTTGTTGCTGATGTTGCAGGGGTGTGGATGCAATCACAGTATCATTCATACCTCTAATGACGATGTAGCCCTGTACAGATGTGGGCGATGTGATTGTGTAGTATAGGATTATTGGTGCTACTGCAGGGCTCCTCAGGGTAAAGTTATGTTTGTAGGGTTCTCCAGCTCTTAGAGATACATTATCTATCTTTGTGATGATTATTGCTTTATACTGTGTCGCATTGCCAGTTATAGAAGCTGTTCCCCTAAACCTGCTTGGTATGCTAACAATAGTTGAGCACTTCTCGATCTCAACCCCGTACCCAGCAAACACTAGTATCCAGCCAATTACAAACAGTACGAACCCTATACCAATTAGAACTACAGCTACATCCCTACTAATCATATCTAACCTCACCATAGCGCCTTATCCAGTAGATTGTTGTGATTAGAAAATAAGCTTTGCTTTCATAGGAGCAAAAACTTCATAAATGTATTTTAGGCTAGGTCATCATAGAAATTAGGGTGATGCTGTATGGAGGTTCGTAAAGTAGGAGATGTTATACTTGTTGATGGGGGTTTCAAGTTCTTGTTGGGGGTGAATTACTGGCCTAGGAAGCTGAATATTAGGATGTGGAGGGACTGGGATGAGAAGGCTATTGAGGAGGATATAAAGCTTATGAAGAGTCTTGGCATTAGGGCTATAAGGTTCTTCATCAAGGATGAGGACTTTGCGGATGAGGATGCGAATGTCTATACACAGTCTATTGAGAAGCTCAGGAAGTTTCTGGATATTCTAAATGAGAACGGTATTGCAGGGTTTGCAACACTAGTTGTTGGGCATATGAGTGGAAAGAACTGGAGAATACCATGGACACGATTCGAGGATCTCTACACCGCTAACTCTATTGAGAAAACAATGAAGTTTGCTGAAAGGATTGTTAAGGAGTTCAAGGATCATCCAGCAATTGCTGGATGGATACTTAGTAACGAGCTTAGCTTAGTTAAGAGGGCTAGCAACAGAGAAGAGGCGCTCACCCTGCTAAGAGCATTTGCAGGCACTGTTAAGAGCATTGACAAGGCTCATGTCATCTCATCAGGGGATGTACCAGATAGCTACATGCAGGAAACACCAAATGTGAGAGGCTTTGTGGATTACATAGGTCCGCACCTCTACCTCTACGACACAGACCTTGTGAGGCATGGCTACATGTATGGAGCAATGCTTGAGCTATTCTCAAATAGCGGCGACGTTCCTGTAATTCTAGAGGAGTTTGGCTTTAGCACACATCAGTACTCTGAAGAGAGTCAAGCAAGGTTCATAAATGAGGTTCTATACACAGCCCTGGCCCATGGAGCCTCAGGAGCCTTTATATGGTGCTTCTCAGACTTTGTTCACGAATCTGATCCACCATATGAGTGGAGGCCTCTAGAGCTAGGCTTTGGCATTGTGAGAAAAGACGGTTCGCTAAAGCCTGCAGCTGAAGTTGTTAAGAGGTTTGCTAAAGAGGTTGAGGATATTGAGAAGCTAGGGATTCACACAAGATTTAAGAGAAGAGCTGAGGCATCTGTGATTATCCCGTTCTACATGTTCAGAGACTATGAATTCGTATGGTATAAGAACGCCTTAGGCTTCTGGAAACTTATACAGCCGCTGATTGCCCTAAACATATTGTTCTCCTCAGCAGGAGTAGATAATACAATGATATTTGAGCTAGATATTGAGAAGGTATTTAGAGCTAGAAAACTACTTGCAATGCCATCAACGATCCTAGCACTTTCATCAACTTGGAGAAAGCTTCTAGAGTATGTTGAGAGTGGTGGAAGTATCTACGTATCTCTAGTTAAGGGATTTGGAGAGTTTAAGGCTATGCACGAGTCAGCCACGCATCTATGGCAAGAGCTTTTGGGGATTGAGAACACTCTTGAAGCTGGCTCAGTAGGGCATGTATATGTGGGTAGGATTAGACTAGGCTTTGTCAAAGGGTTTGGCTCTATAAGGGAGGGTGAAGCAATAGAGCTTGAAACATCTACACCTCTATACACATACACTGCGAGACCTGTTGATGCAGAAGTGCTTGCAGTGGATCTAGACGGTAAACCAGTAATGTTCAGGGCTAGGAGAGGAAAGGGACAGGTATATGTATCATTGATACCTATAGAGCTTATACAAGCAATTAGCTCTTCCATGGATTGGAGTGGAAAGGTACAGAAAGTATTCAGATCAATAGCTGTAGATGCTGGGATCAGCATTAATTACGAGTCTTCTTCTCCAGAGGTAGAGGTAAAGGTATTCTATGGTAGCGGAGAAGATATGTTAATAGCT
>JAPWUB010000008.1 GCA_028275745.1 Desulfurococcales archaeon
GCGGAAAGGAGAGTAAGCTATGGAGGTTTTATAGTGAGTAGGGCTGGTAAGAAAATCTTTAAGCTAGGAGATAGAATGGCGTTTGCTGCTGCAGGTCTAATAGGTGATATGCAGACCCTGCATAAGATCCTTAGCGCTGAAATAATGTATAGAGAGCTTATAACGTCGTCAAAAATGAATGTGAGAGCAGCTGCAAAGCTCTTATCAGCAATTCTGTATAGCTATAAGCTGATGCCGTTCGTATCTGAGATAATATTTGCAGGATATGATGAAGAGGGGTATCATCTATATGTGTTAGACCCCGTGGGTTCAGTAATCGAAGATGACTATGCTGCTATTGGAACAGGAGCACCAATAGCGATAGGCATAATTGAGGCTGAGTATCGTAAGGATGCTAGTCTAGAGAGTGCTATAGAGCTTGCTATAAAGGCTATTAAAGCAGCTATTTCAAGAGATGCAACATCTGGTGATGGTATCGACGTTCTTGCTATAAGCAAAGGTGGAGTGATAGAGAAGAACATCACGCTCTAGATCCATTACTATGTAACTCCATGTTTTAACAATAACTATAATGGGTTTTATAAGTCAATGTTCTCTGTAGAAAAGGCTTCATTAGCACAGAAGCTACTTAGTAAGTTAGTTAAAGTTGTGCCAATTGATCTATCTAAAGTTAATACTGTTTCAGGCGTTGATGTAAGTTACAAGGGTAATATCGGATGCGCTGTTGCAACAGCTTATAGCTTAAGGAGCAAAACCCTTCTTCTATATTCTTATCACTGTGATACTGTGAATGTACCCTATATACCAGGTTTTTTGGCATTTAGAGAGGCACCTTTAATGATAAAAGCTTTGATAGGGCTAATGAATAAGGTAAGTGTAGATATCGTCCTAGTAAATGGTCACGGTATTGCACATCCTAGAAAATGCGGAATTGCTTCCCATATAGGTGTAGTACTTGATATACCAAGTATTGGTGTAGCTAGAAAACTACTATATGGAAATGTGGTTAAGGTAAATGAAAAAGAGGCTATTATTGTAGATAGTACTATTGTAGGGTATGTTCTTAGTAAAGAAAATTCAAAGCTTTATGTTAGCATAGGTCACAAAGTTACAGCTGAAGAAGCTTCTCAACTCGTTCTAAACTTATGGCATCCAGGGACAACACTTCCAGAGCCACTTAGACTTGCTGACGAGCTATCACGAAAAATAGTTAGGAAACTAACAGCAAATCCTTGACCCTATATCTGGCGGAGCCTCATAACCTCTAAAGCTATTTATAAATTCCCTCAACTCACTACCCTTTAGTCCATCAATGAACCTCTTAACCTGCTCTTTCTCGAGACTTTGAAGGTTTACGGCGAAATCGTAGTATTCCCAAGTCAATGGAATGTACTCAAGACCGTAAAGTATTGCTGCATACTCTGTACATACTCCTGTATCTGCCCTTCCCTGAGCAATTGCAGCAGCAACGCCTGTATGTGTAGGAACTTCATACCAGTACCCGTTAATGCTTTTTACAAGTTCGTTAAAGTTTTTACCAAGCTTTGAAGCCAACTCCTTCAATAATTTATCTATGTACATTCTTGTGCCTGAACCCCTATTCCTATTCACAAACCTTATATCACTGCGTAGAACGTCCTCTATCCCACTAATACCCTTTGGATTACCTTGTTTAAATGCTAAAACAAGCCTCCTTCTATAGCCTCGGATTAAAGCTACTCTGCTACGCAATGTTTCATCCCTCTGTATAAATGGAACATTATACTCCCCTGTCTCAGGATCCAATAAATGGATTGGACTTATATCAACATATCCTTTCTTTACTAGTTCAAGTCCTTTGAAAGAACCTACAAAGCTTATTGAAGTATCGTTTGCTATGCCAATTCTTGATAGTATAGAGGGGAGGAGAACATCATGACTACCAACAATTGTTAAGGAGCTTGACCTATCCCATACCTTTATTACATTGATTGCTTCACCCTCCTCTACATAATCTTTCTCTTCGCTTAAAACAGCTATACCATCGATTTTAAGTAGCATCCCTACACTTCCAGAGGCTGATGGAACTAAAATTGCATATGTCCTTTCACCTATCTTACTCAAAATGACTGGCACAAACCATGTACGTCCAATATCCTTCCTAACTTTGAATGTTGATACAGCCTTGACTGTACTATACCTTACCTCTTCACCTTCAAGCTTTGCAAGCACATTTAGCAATAATGCTGTGGCTATCGACAAAGCAGAGAATGGAAACCCTGGTAAACCAAATAATATCTTGCCATTTTGAGTCACCGCAATAACTGTTGGCTTGCCCGGCTTTACACGAAGACCGTGCACAACTATTTCTCCTACTCTTTCAAAAACCTTATATGTTACATCCTCTAACCCTGCTGACGTGCCTCCAGAAGTTACTACAACATCGTGAGCCTTGATTAGTTCTAGTACAGTATTGTAAACAGCTTCTTCATTATCAGGTAGAATCCCATAATAATGAACATCAAAACCTCTTGACCTTAACAAAGACGTTATCATATAGCCATTGACGTCGTATATCTTTCCAAGCCCTAGTGCTGTACCAGGAGGCTGAAGCTCGTTACCAATTGATAAGACTGCAACTCTAGGTTTTCTAAATACCTTAACACGCTTTATTCCAAGTGCTGCTAGAGTTCCTATCTCCTTATAACCAAGCCTTGTGCCTCGCATTAAAACTAGTTCGCCCATAGCAATATCTGAGCCAGCAAAAGCAATATTTTCACCTGGTGCAATACTCCTATAAACAATGATCTCGTCTAAAGATACCCTTTCCGTGTATTCCTCCATTATGACGCCGTCAGCTCCCTTGGGAATCATCGCACCAGTATCTATAAGTACAGCATCATCTTCTGTAACTACTATTGAAGGAACTTCTCCTATAACTACTCTTCCCACAACTTTTAATTTCTTGGGATGAAGCTCGTCCACTCCTTCAACAGATTTTAATGAAACAGCATAGCCATCTACTTCAGATCTGTCAAAAGGCGGGTAATCTATTGGTGCATATATGTCCTCTGCTAAGACCCTGCCTAAGGAGTTCTCCAATTCAACTTCTTCAACACCAAGAGTTCTTAAGGCTCCCTTCTTCTCAAGCCTTTCTATAGCTTCATCTATTGATACTAATACATGAAATATCTTTCTTTTATCTACAGAAGCTTCACCCAAATCCTTTCACCTTTTTCATACCCCTCAACATTGCGTGGTACAACAATAAGCGAATTCGCTTCAAGAAGCGATCTTAAGACTCCAGAACCGTGAAGAAAGAGCGGCTCTGCACATAACTCATCACCACACTTAGTTACCTTGGCCCTAATATAGGTGTCGTAACCGACTGAGCCAAAAACCCTCTTAGATAAACGTACAGGAACTTCAATTAATGGCTGCTCCTTTATCCCTAAAGCTGTGTAGATAAACCTTAAAACAATTTCATGTAGAGCTATATATGCTGCTACAGGAAAGCCTGAGAGTAGGAAAACAGGTTTACCATTAATCACTAAAATTGTTGTAGGTCTACCAGGTCTGATTGCCAAGCCCCTAGAGAGTATTTTAAGATCGTTGCTAATACTTGAAACAGCCTTAAAGGTCTTATCTGTATTGCCAGGTCCTGTACCACCTGTAAATATCACTATATCGTTTTCTTTTAGAGCCTTTTCAGCCACTGACTTTATTTCCTCTTCACAATCCTTGACAAACCCATACCAGTTAACCTCAATAAATCTGAACATTGATAAAGCTGATCGAAGCAGTATAGCTGTCGAGTCCAAAATCATGCCTTTCTTATAAACCTCTATTCCTTGCTGCGGCGGCATAACTTCAGAACCTGTTGATACTAAACCTATTCTTACCTTTCTGAAGACCTTTATCCTAGTAATTCCAAGAGCTGAAAGCACTGCAACATGTACTGGCCTTATGATTGCTCCCTTCTCTATTACTATTTCGCCTTCCTTAATGTCCTCACCTTTACGAGACACATTACCATACTTAGGTACAGACCTTAAGATATAGACTGTATCTCCTTCCCTATAAGCATCTTCAAGCATAACAACAGCGTCTGCTCCTAAAGGCATTCTAACCCCTGTTGAAATCTGTACAGCATAATCGCATGAAGGAAGCTTATCACTATAACTGATTAATTTGAGGGGGACTGGATTATTTGGCGAGGCAGAGGATACAACCTCGCTACAAACAGCATAACCATCAACTGCACTTCTATCAAATGGAGGAAGATCTATAGGAGAGAAAACGTTTTCTGCCGCTATGAAACCTATGCTAGATTCTATATCTAGCTCCACAGCATCTATGCTTAGCCTAGCCTGCTCAGCCAACATATTTAAAGCTTTGCTAACCTCAATATAGTCATATCTAGCTGTGCTCATTCGGTCCAAACCTGCAAAGACACTAAAACTTCAGGTTTTTATTTTAAGGAGTTAAAGCTTTATCTATATAAAGTGCCTAAACATTTCACTAGAGGTAGGAAATAATAAAATGATGATATAGCTGAGCGCTGAAGAATGATGTTCCCGGTATTGCTGATAACTATGAGAAGGTTTTGTGCTGCACATAATAATTACAGTATTCTCTAATTAAACATTTATCGCATTGGGGAGCCCTTGCTTTACATACTTTACGTCCATGTTCTATTAACAGAATGTGTAACCTTTTAAGCATCTCCACATCATTATTTAGTGCCTCAATAACTGACTTGCTTAGGCATTCATAGCTAGTACACGAAAAAATGCCCAGCCTTGATAACACACGTTTAATGTGTGTATCTATAGGAAATGCCGGCATGCCAAGCCTCATTAGTATGTAAACATCCGCAGTCTTTGATCCAATACCATAAATAGACATAAGATGCTCTCTCACATCACCGGGACTCATATTCCTGAACCTCTTAACTAGTTCCTCATTTTCCTTAAACCACATTGCTAATGCTTTGAACGCCTCTACCCTTCTTTTAGCCATTCCTGCTACCCTAATTAATTCCTCTAGTTTCTCTGATTGCAACGATAAGATGGTATCTGGAGTTATGATACCTAAATACATCTTCAATCTTTTATAAGCCTCTAAAGCATTTCTATCACTAGTGTTCTGACTTAGTATAACACCAATGAGGAATTCAAAATCGTTCACACCTTGCTTAAGTAGGTAGAGTGCTATGTATTCTTCTTCTCTAGGTCTATACACATCGCTTAGCCTATTGATAATCTCCAGCAATAATTTTCTTTGATCCATCACCTGGTAACACCAATAGATATTATGAGTTCCGTATGCTGATTTCAACGATATAACAGCTTTCTGGCGGTGAAAAATAAATTCCCTCTGCATAAAAACATAGTTTAGGGTTTGCTTGTGACGAAGAAGGAAAACAGAATTTTTGCAGAAATATCAATAGTTGTGCCAACATATAATGAAAAGGAGAATATAGAGATTCTCTTCAGCGAGATCAAGAAGGCTATGCCTAGCAATATCGATTACGAAATCATTGTTGTTGACGATAATAGTCCTGATAAGACTTGGGAAAAAGCGTTAGAGCTAATGACAAATACTGTCACTGTAATTAGAAGAGTTAACATTAAGGGTCTTTCAACAGCTATCCTGGATGGCATCTTATTCTCAGCAAAGAAGTATGTAATTGTGTTAGACGCTGACTTGCAACATCCACCACAGTATATACCGAAACTACTTGCAGAAGCCGTTGAGAAGGATGCAGATGTTGTTATAGGTTCTAGGTATATGAAGGGTGGAGGTGTTGAGGGGTGGTCAAAAACTAGGTTACTAATATCAAAGGGCGCTTCCTTAATTGCAAAACTATTGTTACCCAGTACACGTGGATTAACAGACCCTATGTCAGGATTCTTCTTAGTTAAGAAAGAGATTGTGGTAAGAAATAAAGAGAAGCTTAATCCCTATGGCTATAAGGTATTGCTAGAGATTTTAGAAAGGTGTAAGCCAAATAAGGTGGTTGAAGTACCCTATACCTTTAAGCCGAGGCTTTATGGCAAAAGCAAGCTTGGAGCAAAAGTAATTGTGGAGTATATTATTCATGTGCTTAAGCTTAGTGGATGGAGACCATTTAAGTTCATAGCAGTTGGTGCTGCAGGAACTGTAGTCAATTTAGTGACACTGCTCTTACTCAAATATGTAGCTTCACCGCTATATCTAGACTACTTCTTTATTGGAAGCGCTATTGCAATAGAGGTTAGCGTACTATTCAACTTTGCTTTGCATGAAACTTGGACATTTAAGGACAGGCTTTATGGCACAAGGATACGAAGATTGGCACTATTTCATTTATCGGTGTTTCCCAGCGCCATAGCACAATATATTTCAGCAGTATCTCTAAGGTATGGCCTTTCAATAAATCCTATTATTGCTCAGCTGATAGGAATTCTAATAGGTTTCCCAATAAATTACGTATTCAGTGAGCTAGGCATATGGAAGAAAAAGGCTTAAACATTGTAACTTGAGGTTGTTACTTAGTTTCATTTCTTGAATGGCAAAATTCAGGGTACCTCTCTAAAAGCATCTTTTCGCACTCCTCAAGATCTTTAATGGTATCTATAGATTTCCACATTACATCCTTGTATATATAACCCTTTAGCTTACCTTCCTTAGCAAGTCGTGGAAATGCTGTAACCTCTATATCTCCTTTCTCAGGCAAGTAATCAAAGATTTGAGGCTTCATAGCATATACTCCAGCATTAATTGTGTACTCAAGTATGGGTTTCTCTATGAACTCCTTTACATAGCCATTCACAACCTTTACAACACCATAAGGACTCTTCATATAAACAAGAGCGATAGAGGCAATAGTATTGCTTTCCTTTAACGTTTCTATAAGGAGCGTAGGATTAAGATCTGTAACTATATCTCCGTTAATTACAAGAAACCATTCCTCGTTCCTTAAAATGGGCTCAGCATTCTTTATCGCTCCTCCAGTACCTAAAGGCTCATCCTCTACAACATATGCTACATTTACACCATACTTTTTTCCACTACCTACAGACTCAATAACCTTCTCTTTTGCATGGCCAAGCAACAGAATAAAATCCTTAAAACCGTATCTGCCCAACCAATATATGTGCCATTCAAGTAAAGGCCTTCTACAAACCTCAACTAGCACCTTAGGCCTATCCTCAGTCAATGGTCTCAACCGTTTTCCAAGACCCCCCGCAAGAATTACAACCTTCACATATCATCCCTCAAATCTGTTCTCGAGATAGTTTTATTAAGGAGTAAAGTAATAAGGTTTTATCTTGATGAGCACCGCTGGGTTAACTGAGCTCCAAGAATGATGAATTCACGGACCACGTGATCGGCCTTGGCATCAGCAGGAAAGAAAGTTTTGGGCAGATGTGCTATCTGTGGAAGAGAGGTCTACGAAGATGATAAATACGTGCAATGCTCTATTTGTGGTGCTCTAATGCATGAGAGTTGCATTGATAGGGAGGTTCTCGAGGATTCTGAAGGAAATATACTCTGCCCTTATGACGCAGCTTTAGCGGCTCTTGACTGGTTTGATGCAGTAATCACAACATATATAGATTCGCTTAAGAGTCCTGAAAATAAAGAGAAGTTGCAAGACATTGTAAAGAGATTGGAGAACTATATAAAGATTGTTGAAGAATCTGCTGAATAACCCAAATTAGGTATTATTTCATGACTGCTCCTTTAATACACCATCATATAAAGCATACTTTCTCTTTACATACTCAAGCACCCTTGCATCATGCGAAACAATAACTATCGTTGTTTTAAAGTCTTTGTTTATTCTCGTAAATAACTCCAGTATTTTCTTAGAGTTTTCCCAGTCTAGATTAGCTGTCGGCTCATCAGCAAGAAGGATCGAAGGTGTAACAACAAGGGCACGTGCTATTGCAACACGCTGTTTTTCGCCACCACTAAGATTCTTAACCTTTGTATTCATCTTCTCTGAAATCCCTATATATCTCAGTGTCTCAAGTATAATTGTTCGTCGTTCTTCTTCTGAAACACCCATAATTAATAGTGGAAGCTCAACATTTTC
Organism: Desulfurococcales archaeon; assembly: GCA_028275745.1. Taxonomy (GTDB): domain Archaea; phylum Thermoproteota; class Thermoprotei_A; order Sulfolobales; family Ignisphaeraceae; genus Ignisphaera. The sequence continues at coordinate 8,066 of JAPWUB010000008.1, forward strand.
ATAAACAGTAAAGTCTTCTATTAATCCGTAATCCTGCGGTATATAACTTATGATTGATGTTCTAAGCTCTGCTAACGCATCATCATCTAGAATAGAGAGATTATATCCTTCAACTATTACTTCTCCCATATCAGGTCTTACAAGTCCTGCTAAAATCTTTAAAAGCGTTGTCTTACCAGCTCCGCTAGGTCCATATATGCACACCATATCTCCTCTATAGAGAACCATGTTAATGCCCTTCAACACTGCAATTCTTTGACCCATATAGCTGTAAAATTTCCAAACATTTTTCACTATAACAACAGGTTCGCTCACTCCTTCCCACCACGAAATATTGTGTAGAAATATAGAATAATAAAGGCGTTGGACAAAAGTACAAAGTATAGCAAGACTGATAAACTAAAGACATTTATTAATGCTGTGATAATATAAGGTGTAGCCATAATTAGAAGACGTATATTTGTAAATAATACAAATACCATTACTATTTCCTTCCTTTTTATTCCAACAATATTTAATGCTCTAAGCAATTGCATTATGCTTTGCCTGTCAGAAAGTGTTGAAGCTTGAATCATTATTAGACTTAAGAGTAGTGATGAAAAGAGCGTTATTTCACTATTGAAAAACAGCAGAAAAAATGATATAGCTAAGACATAGAGTATTGTATAGCGGAAACCGATACGTGTAGTAGAGTATTTCACTACCTTGGCCCATATCTCGAGATGCAATTTGTTAACACCCCTTGTATCTTTGACAGCGCAAATATGGCTAGCCTATTTAATTCACTTCTATTAAGCTCTTCAAGACTCCAAACATCTGCATACAAGTCATATCTCCAAACACCATCCTCCTTTCTTTCGCTCATTTCAATTGTAACTAGTGTTGCAAGCCTCTTCCTATAAACAAGCTCTATCCTCATTTCATAGAATCCTTCTAGCGATGGCAACACCTCCATCTCGCTGATTGCGAACACATCGTCTTTCAAAAACATTTTTTGCAACATTTCTTTGAACTCACGAATATCAACTCTGGTGCTGGACGTAAAAACAACAAACGGTTTTGATACAGGCCTAGCAACCTTAGCTGAACGCATAACACTTAGAGCTCGTAACACCACTAAATATGCAGACGCAAATGATGAGATTATATAGGTTATTAGTGCAGTTGCTGAGATGAAACCCATAATCGTCAATACTATTAATGGAGCTAAGAAAATGAGAAGCAAACTTAGCAACGCTATGTACGTAGAAGACATTATCAGATCACGTGTAATTCCAAGAAGAACTAGTTTGTATGCTACATCAGCTATCTTTTCGGCTACCCCTCCTGAAATAGATGCTGATATAACTAGAGAAAGAGCAACCAAAGTTATTATTCCTAGGATTGTTTGAGGTGTGGGCACAAAGGATGAACTAAAAATAAACATTTTACCATTTGTTCGTACAGCAAAGATATTGAAATACCTCAGCACATACCTAGCGATATCATCACATTTATCGCACCTGTCAAGGATTAAAACAATAGTCTTTGCATCACACTCCTCCTTACAAATCGCATTGAGGAGCTCCGCTTTAAAGGGTAGAATGCCTACAATTGATGGAGATATGGTAATAACGGAGCCTCCTATAGAACCTATTGAATGACCTAAAGGTAGTCCTGGAAGTAAAGGGATATTTACATACCTAGAAATATTCGTTTTCATAACGTGAAAAACTTCCTCCCCTATTCTAATTACTGATACATTAACACCACTATTTATGTCCAAAATTATTGTATTATTTTGCGAATTCAAAGTTGCACATAGCTCTATAATTTGCGATTGAATTGATGCATTGAACTTCAGAATCGAACTGGTTGCTTTTGTACAATCTATAATTAGGGGGAATATATATGACAAGCTCGTTTTATTGTCTATCAAGACTTCACTATATACCTGTACTACTCTGATGTAGCTATAGTTTTGAAATATTTTATCGATAATGGTTTCCGAAACATACCCATCCGATATCGCCATTGCAGAGTATACTATTGGCAAGTCTGTGGCAGCTATTTGTGTTCGTGAGTAGGTATAGGAAGTTACATAACCCGCTGTTAAAGACACTGTAATAATCGATAGTATTAATAGCAGTACCTCAAGGCTTAATACCGTTTTGATAAACATTAGCCTAACTATTTTAAATGCTGGTGACACAAATGATGGTATTGATATGTAATCCTCCTCTACTATTCCATACCTACGTTTTGTTAAAAATAATAATGCAAATACAGTGATTGCTAGAGCAACTAGCAGTATCATAATATTGTGTAGCCCAAGAATTGCTATAGCTGTCATGGGCTTAAGCCCACAGCACTTAGTATAATGATAATTGCAAGAGCTAGTGTAGCACCTAGAAGCATAGAAACTGCCGCTACTATAAGTTTACCTTGTGCTGCAGGCCCAAGCCTTGAAACAATACTCTTAACAATGTATGCTAAGAGTGCTTGAAAACCAATGTCTGGTGTCAATGTTAAGCCTACAAGTAATGATACTAAGGAGAAGCCATAACGATGCGATGCAATTGCAAAAATTAGTGCCAAAAATACTGCCAGGAATATTACTTGTATTGAGACTGTACTTAGTTTACCGCTATATATCATCGCCATGAATACGGTTGTAGGTATCCATCTATCTAAGGGCATTTGTGCAGAGTTTATACCAAAGACCGATACAAGGATGTTTCCATAGATGTATGTAATTATACTCCCTAGCAGAACCCCCGCAACAAAGTACTTTAAAACCTTCACACTATCACATTTAGATAAACGTGAAGCTCTAAGGAGATTCATTGTAGTAGAGGCTATGGTTTGAGGCATTGGAATACCGGTGTAGGGATCTAGAACTGCATACATCATTGGATTCCTTACACCAAATATGTAAAGAGTTAGTGTTGCTATGGGGTAAAGTGCTTGAGACCCTGTTCCAGCTTCTCCTACCACCCTAATATTACCTAATATTATAATGAAGTGAAGTAGCAGTATCAATACAATTGCAATGATAAATAGCGGTTGCTGAAACACCATGGGAGCAAAAAACATTGCTGAAACTCCTAATAGTATAAGATATGCAACGCCTATTAGCATCATTTGCCTTTCTGCAGTAAACTTCATAGCTATCCTAATACCTGTTTGAAGACTCCTTCCATAAACAACTATATAGTATAGTAGGAATACTATGATGAAGCCAACATTATAGCTCAAAACTATTGGTGAAATGCTGAAGAGAGCGTTGTCATAACTTTGCGCAGGTATGATAACAATATTAAAGAGTTCGATTGCCAATGGCACCAATAAAAGGTATGTTAACAGAGAGCCTAAAGAAATGAACCTTAGTGGGCCTAAGGGAAAGAGAAGAAACAGTGAAAAAACCATAGGTATAAACACAATACTAAAAGCTAAACCAGGCATTACTGTTGAAAGTGTGGGGGTTAGATCAATATTGGGCTGATATATAAAGTAAATCAACTGAAGAGCCAGGCCTAGTATAAAAAATGTTAGAATAAATGAGCGCTTAATTTGTTGAGATTTCGTTAGGGTATGAAGTATTATTGCGCTAGCTGTGCCTAATGGATAGCGCAATCTTTCCTTCTCCAGAAAGTGATTCCTAACAGCAAATGCAATAAATGCTCCACCTAATGATATTAGTGCAAGCGTTACATATGTAGGCATAGCATAGGTATCTATAAACATCAGTTTTACATTGCTAGATAACTCCAATGGTATCTCGACGTTTAATCCAAAGGAACTCAATCTTGAAGTTAGGTGCTTGAAAAATGTAAATGTTACATACATGCCGCTAGTCAGTGTCGTTGTGATGTCGATTCCGATAGCTGTAGCTGACGCATATATGACTTCCTGCAAGCTGTAATCCTTGTTTATAATCTTTAGTAAGGAGAATGTTAGGAGCGGTATGTAAATTATTGATAGCTCTGATGTTGTAAAACCTGATACAGCATATGAGTAGCTGTTGGCAAAGCTATCAATAACACCAATAATTATGCCGATAATTAATGGGTTTATTCTTCTCCATTTCTGTACCATACTTTTTGCAGACCTCAGCACCAATTATTATCAGGCTTTACATCTTTGAATGTACTTCGGCAATAGAATATATAAATTTTAAAGCTGATTAGAGGTCACACAAAGTTTAAAGATTCCGAGGTAAGAAACAATGCCAGATTCATCAATAGATAGAGAGCTTTTGATTAAGAAGGCCAGCGAACTTCTACGTAGCGGTGCAACAATGTTAGCTGAAACCTGCCCTATATGCCATTCACCATTGTTTAAGTTGAAAAGTGGAGAGGTTGTGTGTCCTATTCATGGTCGTGTAATGCTTGTTAAAAGCGAGGAAGAAGTCTCAAAAGCTAGTGTTGAATCTGTTCTTACAGAGCTTGAAAAAGCTATTGCTATGAAGCTGGGTGGGTACATCAATATGTTAAAAAGCGATAGAGAGGTAGATTATGAAGAGATAAGGAACTTAATATCATGGTTAGATGCATTAGAAAGAATTGAGAAGATAAAGCTAGTAATCCGTAAAAGTAGTGAGGTCGCTGTTCAAAGAAAGGGAAAGGAACAAAGGTAATAGCAAAACATTGTGATAATTACATTAGATTGGCGCTACCCTATATTAGCTTCGCCAGTACAAATCTTTAAACTGTTTATTGTGAAGTGTATCGATACTGTTGCGTTGTTGGAAAGTTTATAGAATATGTGCTCTGGTATGTTACTTGCGCCATAAATATCACACAGCATTATACCCCCTATCACTACTGGATCTGGCCTCGACATCAGTATTGCTTTAGGTGCTAATCCACGTTTGCAGAGTGCATATAGTATGTAGGTACCTACAGTACTACCTCTAAATCTTTTGACTACAAGTATCTTATTCGCTATACTAGCTCCTCTATAGCTTGGCATATCATTGGATATTATCATTCCTGTGCTTCTATCTACATCCCCTAAGAATGATATTTCCGGCACCTTAATAACATTACCAACCACTATACCTTCCTTAAACGATACAATATTGTTTACCTCTATACATTTATCGGACACGCTTTTACACCTGCTAGACTAGGTAAATAGTGCAAAGCCTTACCATGTGGTGTTGCAATAACGCTGAATCCGAGCATACTTAGATTTGACACAACAGCGCAAGCTCCTGGAAATATCTCTACTGATATTTTGAATTTTTCCCTTATCTTCTGAATAATTTCATTTACTTCAGCATTTAATGGAATTTTTGGCATTGTAACTAAGATTCTCTTTACGCCGTAATTCATTAGTGATCTCATGTTGCTGTAATCCAGTATGTATTGTAGCTCGTGAAGCTCTATATGAGGGCATCCAAGAAGTAGTGTATCGCTATCGCAATAATGTATATGCTCTTCTATATCTTTACGATCTATCTCTATCCTCTCCTCCTCTTCTACAGAGTATGTACCTTTAGGTGTTATACCATCTATTATGGCGAGCGGGATATCGGATGTCGACGCAATTGAAGCAAGCATGTTCCTAATCATTATATCTAGCACAATGCCACTCTGTGTTCTAAATCTTGCCTTAATATATGGGATTGTTTTCGAGATCCTGCCTATGTATAGCCCAAGAAGGCTGGCTACGAGTATTGAGTCTATTTCAAATTTTGGTATTATCACAATTTTAGCGACTCTTTCACTGTCTAGATGCATTCCAGCATAATATGTTCTTCCAATAATAGCGGCCATTAATGCTATTAATCCACCTTCTCTATTTGTTTTGGCACCAATAACACTATTTGCATATATCACTGCACTGGACTCTGCCCATGCAAGATGCTCTCCTAACCCTGGTTTTCTGAGCCTATAGGGTATACATGTAAAGCTTTGCGAATCCACACCAATGTCTGTTAAGATCTTTATAATCTCTAGCTGTTTTTCTCTAATCTCCTTTTCTTTATATAGACCTAAGCCAGCAAGTGAATAAGGATTAGCTGTTGTATATACCTGTACCCTAGCACCTTTATCCCTAAGATCTCTAAGTAGCTCTAGACCTTCGTCACCTATATTAAAGTAGGATACCCCTGATATGTGCGCATGCGATACTTGAACAAGTCTATCAGCTCCTAGTGCTTCCCCTACTTTAACAATTATCTTGATGGCCTTCTCCACTACTTCTCCATGCTCTCCATTATACATTCTCTCCTCATCTTTCGTAAGATACATTTCACCGATCACTCAACTTTAACATATCTAAACTTGTTCTTATCTAGAGTCGAAGGAATTGTTAAGTCAATGCCTAGCTTATCGCAATCGCCATTAGGAGATATGGGGTCTAGCGTTGAGCAACGGCTCTTTTCAACAATTATGATGCTATCCTTACCCCTAAACCTTGTTGCAAAAGCCCATAAAATCGATTCGTAAGAATCTAAATCAATGTCCTCATCAAACACTAGTACCACCTTAGCACTCGGATGAGCAGCAAAGGCTGCTAAAATCGCGTTTTTTGCATCTCCATCAACATTCTTAGTTATTGAGAGAGCTGCGATAAGCCATGAGCCTGCCGCTTCAATCAACCTAACCTTATGTACCTTTGGCACAGTATTACTTACATAGCTCCATATCAAGGCTTCTCTGTAAAAGCTTTGAAGGAGCTTGTGCTCTTTGCCTCCTGGTAGTATCACATGAAAAGGCTCTGCATAGTTTACATAAATAGCTTCAATCTTTATTAATGGTTCCTGCCTTACAGCATCATAAAGATTGAGCAGATCAACAAAAGGTCCTTCATTAACAAATTCTGAGGCTGAAATCCTTCCTTCGAGAATTAAAGAGGCAGAAGCTGGAACAGGCAAACCATACTTTGGTGTGTACGTAATCTTAAAGCTGTTCAGTATATTGGGAACGAGGTATAATTCAAAAACGCCGAGGGGCGGTGATGAGGCGGCCATGAGCATAATTGCTGGATGAGTCCCTACAACAATAGCTACTGGAGTGTCAAGACCGCGCTTTTTGTATTCATTGTATATGTATCTAAGGTGTCTAGGCACTATTCTAGCTACTACAGCATTCTTAGACACTATCATTGTTCTATGTATAGAGGCGTTACAAATATTGTCAATACAAGCTATGTATATTGATGATGTTATGTACCTTCCGCCATCTCCAGGATAAAACTTTATAAAGGGAATCGAGTAGAGATCTACATCATTTACAGGCTTAAAGTTGCTAAAGAAATCAGCTTCACCAGGTTTTATAGTCCTGGATACTGCTTCCATTAATTTCCTGTATGCATCGACATCGCTCTTTACATTAAGAACCTTCTCGTATAGCCTTCTTCTACTATTTAATGCATTGCCCACGCACAAAAATGCATTTGCACCACGAACCCTAAATAACGTAACCTTCTCATGTCTGTCCGCATCAAGGAGAAGCTTTGTTGGTTCAATATCAGGTTCATAAATATTGTTTGAGTGGTCTATAACCTCATCTTCGGCTAACGTTGAAATGAACTGGCTCAGTGACATTATGCACTCCTCGGATCATTACCCTATGCATTACATAATTAAATAACGCATTTAAAAGCTATACCCTTATCCATCCAATCTTTGCCTATAATTATTCTGCCAATATCTATTCCTCTCACTTCCCCTTCGTACTCCGTTAGTATGCATATTTCTCGTTTCTCAAAATCTATACTATCTATAACACCCACCCCTACATCTTCGAGAGAGCTGTTAAGCAATGCTACTAGAAGCCCTTTTGCTTGAGCAGGTTTAATAATATATAAATCCCTTTTATCGATATATGCATCGTCAGGAACCGCAACTACAATTGAATCATCATATCGGCTTGTCATATATATAGGTACATTCAGCTCTTGCTGTAACTTAGAATGCATCTCCGCATCTTTTACTCCATTAAATAAACATGAGTTTAGAATTGAAATATCATCGAATTTGAAGCACCTTCGCCTCGCTTTTTGGAAATAATTACTGTAGTTTGCTTTCCTCAATTGGCGCCTGTCTTCCCTATCTCTCTTCCTAACAACCTTTGGTATTGGCAAGCAAAATAGTTTCATTAAAGAAAACTTGCTTAGAGCTGACTCTATATATCTACATGCATCCTCACCCATAACCACAACGTTCTCAGGTTTCAATACTTTAATTAACTGAAGCTTATACTGAATTGCCTCAAAGTCTCCAAACCATCCATCTGTATTTACTATGATTAGTTCAGCTCCTTTTGACTCAGCAATACTAACCAATTCAACTACTGATGAAAGAAGCCTTGAAAGGGCTGCGCCTTGACTTGGCGAGAGATAACCAATAAACCTTATGATATCCCCCGCTACTTCCCTCAACCACAAAACTTTTCTGTCCATAAACTTTAGGGCAATAAAGCCTGGTGGTGCTAAATCACATTGACCAATATCAGCATCGATTAATGCTACGTTTAAGCCTTTTTCTATGGCTATATTTGATAGAAGAGTTGCAAACGTAGTTTTTCCACTTTCAATGAATCCAAGGATCAAAACCTTACCTCCACGATTGGTTATTTCGTTTGCTGTATTCTCCCATATATCTATGGGTTCTTCATCTGGCTGTGCATTCTCTATACTTCCTCCAATGCCCAGAACCACACCAATAGTACTAGGTTCAAGTACTTTGATCGCATAACTTCTATACCTACTAATCCACACATCCTTACCATTTTCAATATCTATGCCCAGTATCCTTATTCTCCCCTTCTCAACAGATATTCTAACAGGACCTAGAACCCTTAGAACCTTTCCAGCCTCAACATTCAATCTCATTATGGATACATTAGATAAAGGCGCTATGTGCGGCACAATCGTATGTATCATGGCAACACCTTAACCTCGTCACTAAGTTCATTTGTGTCTATGGTTTTGATCTTATTATCTAGCTAGGTGTTGGAGCCTGATCTCAGAGCTATATTGAGTGCTGCGGAAATATCTTCATCGCTTATTCTATCATTGAAAAGTAGTATGCTAGGTTTATTGCTACGAACTTCAGGGACAAGCTCTATAATCGCGTCACTGGGCATAGCCAGATTTAATTTCTCTATAAAGCTTTCAAAGGACTTACTTATTATTGTCGATGGAATCCCTATTCTGACAATCTTTTTTGATGCTTCGACAGATTTAAAGAACTGTGACAGAGTGTTTAAAGCCTCATCTTCTAGCCTGAATTTACCCACGTAAACTACTGCTCCATCAGCAAGTAAAGCTACTCCTATGGATTTGCCGTAGTCAATTCCTGCTATAAGTGTGTGGATCTTGTCATTCTCAAGCATAGAAAGAATTACAGCTTTAAAAACCGTTCCCTCAATAGTACTGCTATCAAGTCTTAATATATTCATTCTGATGTCTTTGCATATTTGTTGTGCATATTCTAGCCCCTCTTTATCAGCAATTAAAATGCCTCGATTACAAGCATCAACCCCTGGATACAGCCCCTGAAATACAAGCCCAAAAGACCTTAATAGCTCTACAACTCTATAAAGAAGCTTAGCATCATAAATTGATACAACAATCCTTCTACGTTGTTTGTATGCTACTATACTCACCCCCCACATCAGAGTTTAATGCAGACCTTACATCATCTATTCAGTTCCCGGATTCCTCTTCATCTTATAGACAGAAGTAAGTAGCAGACTAATATATCTTTAAAGTCGTACATCATAAAAATTTTTATTGATTGGTATAAGGTAGCATTCTTGATGCTGATTTAAAGAGCCTTTATTGATGTGTGACACGGTTCTATAACAGTTGATGGTGGTATATCAATGCTTACGAGGCTCAGACCTATTGTATCAAAATATCTCAATGTTATTGCTCAGAACATAGACTTGAACCCAAACATAATTACATTGATCGGTCTTGCACTATCCTTTCTTGCGCTAGTCTTAGCAGTGCTAAGAATTTTCTTACCACTAATCCTTGTTTTAGTATTGTTAGCATCATTTGCTGATGCATTGGATGGTGCAGTAGCAAGAGTAAAAGGAAAAGCTAGTTTATGGGGTGGAATTCTGGACTCATTCTGCGATAGAATTGAAGATGTAGTTCAGCTCTTAATACTATTATTGCTAGGGGTTAACGAGTATATTACAATTTCAGCTCTTGTCACATCATTTCTGGTAAGTTATCTGCGTTCATTAGGCGAAAAAGCCGGTATAAAGATTGAGGGAGTAGGATTAACAGAAAGAGCAGAAAGGCTAATAATAGTTTTGATAGCGCTCTCAATTCTAATAATCTACGGAGAAGAAGGAAAGTTAATAGCAGACATCGTTATAGCAATTTTGGCATTACTAAACACCATAACAGTGCTTCAACGCCTGCATTACATACATAAAAAGCTTAAGAAATTAGAAGGAAGCTCTTAAAACTTTGCTTTTACTTTAATGGCGCTACTTTCTTTCTCTCTTCCTCTGGCCTAACCTTTATGATTCCTAGGAATATTGCACAATTAATACAATAGCATTTTGTCACTGGATACTTCATTATTATTGCTCCCTTCTTTTCAAGCTCAGCAGCTAGCTGAGGATCTACAGGGCTATACATCTTTGTTACGCAAATTGCCTTATCTTCAGGTATGAGAGCACCGCATTGATCACAGTGTATTCGTGCAACCGAGCCCTTATCGCCTTTTCTTCTTCCTCGATTCTCTCTCTTCTTAGGCATATACACATCACACTAAAATTCAAAACAATCAGTTAGTAATTGTAAAGAGTGTAGCTTAAAACTCTATACAAACCTTTAGTATTTCTTCGCTATAGCCATCACAAATTTGGCTGGTTTCCCACAGAAGGTACACTTCAACTTCTTAATTCTTTCGATATCTATGTTCAACTTCTTTAATGTATAATCCATAACTTCGCCTAGCGCATCTACACCCTCTAATCCTTGCAACTTAGTATAAACACACCTTTCATCGCCACACCAAGGCAGTAAGGCAATACCTTCTCCACCCCTAACAATTTTCACCGCATCATCTAAGCTACTAACAAGCTTAATGTTTGATGTGAATTCATTCCACGCTCTTTTACTTAAGTTTTGGCTTATTTCATCTAATAATGCATGTACCTTCTCTACAAGTTTTTGCAATTCAATTGTTTCTCGTTTATTTAAGTCACGCCTAAATATTGTTACTGTGTTTGTATTGCATTCCTTGATCCCTATTTCAACTCTAAGCGGAGCTCCCTTCAGCTCCCACTCATAGAATTTTTCAGCTGGTCTCATATCTTCTCTTTTATCTACGTACACCCTTACCCCAGCTTTACGTAGCAATTGTGCTACCTCATCACTATACTTAATTACAACTTCTTTTGTATTTTCTTGATATATTGGCACAATAACGACTTGATAAGGTGCTACAATTGGGGGCAGAATTAAGCCCCTGTCGTCACTATGAAAAGCTATTATTGAAGCTATGACCCTTTCTGATATTCCGTAGCTTGTTTGCCATACATAATCCAGCGTCTCATCCTTCTTCTGTATTTTCACATCAAATACTCTGGAAAATGTTTGTCCAAGATTATGTACGGTGCCTATCTGAACAGCCTTTTTGTCCGGGAATATGGTATCAAAGGCTATAGTGTATATTGCTCCTGCAAATTTATCCCATTGCGGTCTTCGCGAAATTATGTATGGTATTCCTAGCATGTCAAAGAACTTACTATATATATTTACAGCCTCAATTACCTGCTCCTCACTGCTCTCGAAGCTTTCGTGAGCTGTGTGAGCCTCTTTAAATGTTGTTATTTCTCGAACCCTTAGCATTGGTTTCGTCATTTTAGTTTCATATCTGAATACACTAACTATCTGATAATACTTCTTAGGCAGCTGTTTGTAGCTTTTAAGCCAAAAGCTTTCCATATAACTAATCGCAGTCTCACTGGTTGGTCTAAGAGTGAGCTTAACATCTAATTCCTCACTCCCTCCTCTTGTAACCCAAAACACTTCCTTTTCAAAACCTCTAACATGCTCACTTTCCTTAGCAAACAAAGTTTCAGGAATAAGCAATGGTAACAGAACCTCCTCGTGCCCTGCTTCATCAAGTAAAGATCTTATGAGCTCGATGACTCTCCTCCTCATTTGAAATCCATAAGGTAACCAAACACCTGTTCCTTTAACAGGGTATCGCCCATAGTCGTAGATCTCTGCTTCTGTTATAATCCAGTCAAACCACTGACTAAAGCTTTCACCATACTTTTGCGGTCTTTGTAAACTCATTGTCTCTTACCTCATTCATTACATGCTTAGACATCGGATTATACCTAAGCTCTCCTTTATGATGAAAGCTAGTGCGTTGTACTTTAAATCTTTATCTTCCATAGAAAGCTAGCCCTTAAGGACTCTTCTAGCAAAGACTATATAGCCTGTATGTCCTATCATCCTAGTGGCAGGCCTGATAGAAGTCGGCGATAGCTCTATTTCCCTAAGCAAAATTTCATACGCTTTAATGTCTATGAACCCTCCGTGAGAATTTAACGCATCATAAAGTTTTATCAACTGCTGCATTGAAGGCACAAAGAATGCTACTGGTGCTGAAGGCCTTAGTGCTACGTATATGCTGTTTAATGCTTCCCAGGGATCCGGGATATCTATTACTGCTGCATCTAAATCACGTTCTTCAATACCTTCCTTAATGTCGCCATGCTTTATCGTGACATATTTATCTAGCCCAAGCCTGGCTATGTTGTTTTTAGCTATTTCTATGAATTCCTTTCTTACCTCATAGCCATATACATGACCTAATGGTTTAACAAAATATGCCAGAACTGCTGTTGTATTTCCTGAACCTACACCTGCCTCTAGCACTCTAGATCCTGATTCAATCCCTAGCAGCAAAATCATGAAGCCCAAATCCTTAGGATAGATCACCTGCGTTGCTCGTTTAATCCCTTTCTCTAAGTAGTCTATGAGCAATGGTTTGAGCACCCAACCCCTTACATTAAGCGATGTAATAAATGAGGAGCCTATGGACTTCCCAACAATATTATCAGCAACTATAGTACCTCGATCCGAAGATATTTTCTTTCCTTGCTCAAGCTTTACCAAAAACTTCCTCTTTCTATCAAAGTACAGCAATACCTCATTACCATAACCAACAAAATTCCCTCCAGGATTATTATGGTTCAGAACTGACGTCATACATCATCACATTCTGCAATACCAGCCTTCATCATCACCACTATGTATACTGTGCTTATTAGAACTAAATTAGTATATGGTGCACTAAAGAAAATATAGATATTACACGTCACAACGAATTCAAAGGCAACAAAAAATGTAGCTGAAGTGTTAGAGCTCATCAATAGCCTCGACAAGTTTTGATTTCGTAGACCTCTTTCTAACGACTCTTTCGCCAGCGCTACTCTCCCAAAGCTCTTTTTTCAATAATTCCCTTATAGCGGTTCTTATGACTTCACTTCTTGATGAATATCTCCCCATTTGCACAAGCTCATCTATTGCTTCTATGTAAGCCTCTGGCAATTTTACTGTAACTATTCGCATTATGCTTTTTCACCAGTTACTCTATTTAACGATAACAATAGTTTATAAGTAAGGACTCAGATAAACAGATACTAGGTATGAAACGTATTAAGGTTGAGGACTGAAAGCTTATGGGCACAAAAGGAGGCAAACCTCTTTCAACATTAGAGAAGAGACAAAAGAAAATGATAGCTAAGAAAGAGGCTAAGAAGGAAAAGGAAGAAAAGAAACCAGCAACAGTGAAAGCAGTAGTTTCTGTTGATCCAGGGCTCGTATCAAAGGCTCTTGAAGAGGTGAATAATTCTGGATCCATAACAACATTTATGCTCGCTCAAAAGCTGGGCATTAAAATGAGTATTGCAAAGAAAGTTTTAAAGGAATTGATAAAGTCTGGGAATGTAAAGCTTGTAGCTAGAAATAGACGTGTAATTCTTGTAGAAAAGAAGTGAAGTAATGCTATTATCAAGCTTTTCTAATGAATCTTAACATATGCTTTATGAATTTGAGCCTCTCCTTATCTGATATGGGTTCTGCTAAGGATTCTCGCTTCTTAACATTGAGAATCAATATTTTCTCGTCTGTCTCACCAACGAATTCAATATTGGCACCATTTTCATCTACGACAACGGTTGGAACAGCGGATAATATTTCATGTCTATACGTAAAGGTTCCGCCAACAAATATAACAGCGCAACCGCATTCAATGGCCCTCGCCTTAGCTAGAGCCAACTGTTCTTCCAATCCTTTATCAAGACTGGGAAAAACTATTAGGATATGGGGTTTTGCAAGACTGAAAAACAGTGCAATATCAGGATATAGCACGTCCTCGGCTATAAGTACCCCTACCTTAATACTGCCTAAGTCAGCATAGGGTACACCTTTATAGCTACCTATATTTTTCTCTGCAAAAACTTGCCTTAGAACTGCTCTCAATTCGCCATTCAATACTATCATTACGGATCTATATAATCTAGACCCTCTTCGCTCAAGAATAGGTCCTGCAATAACGCCTACATTGTATCGCGAGCTAGTTGCAATTAATTCTTCTGATAGTTCCCCAGGTATTTTCTCCCCCACGTTCTTAATACTCTTACCAGTCTTTCTCGCAACATTTTCGTACATTGCCACGCCATTTAACATCTGAGGCAAAATAACAAAATCAATTTGCTCTCCTCGTTGAGTTATTTTCTCGAGTAGCTGATTAACTTTCTCTATATTTCTCTTCTTTGCACCTATCTCAAATGCTGTATGTATGATTGCAAATTTTAGATCCTCTGATTCTATTTCATACATACAGCATTCACATAATCAATGCTGTATACAAGAGGCAGAACATATTTGCAAATTTCATTAAATACCCCTTCAACAACCTCCCTATACTCTGCTTCGCCATTTTCAATAAGCTCCATTTTCTTGAGTAACTCAGTTGTTCTCTCAACAGATACCATTGTTGATAGTATCTCTATTTCTTTTTGCGAACTAGTTATGACGTATTCAATAAGCTTAATTATCTGATCTGATTGGAGTAAATCGGAGGGGAGTCTTAGTTTAAATCTGTATTTGCTTAAATATTTCGTTAAGGCAGACAAGATGTCAAGCTTTTCCTCTGGTAATCTATCACCAGCTAGAAATGTGTATATTAGTATGCCGTGAGGTGATGGCACCAGATACTGAACGTTTTTACCTATTGTAACTACATAGCCTCTTCGTTGTATTGTCTCAATAATTTTTGCATATGTGCTTGGTCTACCAATTTCAACCCTCCTCATCCAGCGAACTATATCGCCTTGAGTAGGTAACTTAACCTCACTAACCTCTGCTGCCCTAACTTTTGTAGGAATCATTACAGTTTCATGCTTAGGTAAATTAATTACTGGAATCGTGGAGTATACCATTAAGAATCCTGGATCAATGATATTTGTCACAATGTCTATTAGACCTTTGTATAAGGTAATAGGTGTTGAATCCCCTACATACAGTATTTCAACATCATATACGCTCCTCTCAACAATTGCAGACTTCATCTGACTCGCAATAAATCTTCGGAATATTAGGTCATAGAGCTTGAAGTGGCGCGATGATAGTTGGGTAGGCAACTCAATTATTCCTTGGGTTATCATCTCCTTTAATTCGTTGACATCAATTGGTCTTGTGGGTCTTATAGCTTCATGGGCTCCTCCTTCACCCCATGTTCTCGGAACGAAATACTCTTGCACCCTAGCACCTAGAATCTTTGTGAGGTACTCTTTAGCTACACCTACACCAACTGTTGAAATACGTGTACTGTCGGTTCTGTGATAAGTTATTAAACCTAGCTCAAAGAGCTCCTGAGCTATTCTCATTGCTTCTACAGAGCTTATTAGAAGAACTCTTTGTGCTTCTGCAAGTAGTTCGTCTGTTGTAAACGGTGGTAACGGATAAATAGTCTCGACATGTGTTCTCAGGGGTCTCAACACAATCCTCAAATTATTAACATTAATACTACGTTTATCGAGACCAAGCTTATTGATGACCTCTTCTGGTATTTCAAACTCAAGCCGTCCTAGGCTTACTATTCTGCTTTTTCTAAGCGTTAACGCTCTCATCAAGGCCAATTCAATGATCTTCCCTAGCACAGGTGTTTGAACCCTACCAGCACTATATCTTCGCTCCAGCTTTTCTTTGCCAACTAGCTCAGCATAGCGTTTAGTTACATATTCTGAGAGGGAGAAACCAAGCCAGCGATCCTCAATCCTTCTAGCAAGCTGCGCCTTAACAAGATTGATGTTTATATCCCTTGGATTCTCCAACGCAGCCAATATTGCCCTTCTTGTTACTTCATGAAACTCTGCCCTCTTAATCTTCTTGGCATAGGGTGCCAGTGCTACTGTAAGGTCGTAACCAATTTTCTCCCCCTCGGCATCAGGGTCTGTAGCAATTATAACTTCGTCGACCTCCATAGCCAAATGCTGCAGAACCTCTACAACATCCTTTGACGATCTAATGTTTGTAGATCCGCATACTGGACATCTATCGCCTTTTACAAATTGTGTTCCGCAATTTAGACATCGCTTTATATAATCGTAGCGAGGAATAAACCATGTAATTCCATCAATTCTATGCTTCTCAATACCATAAATAGATTCCTGTGAAAGATCCTCCTCTACAAGCTCAAATATATGCCCTCCTGATGCTACTATCAACAGATGTTGCTTACCTATGTTAACCTCGTATACCTTTGCAACTCCATAGTCCCTAACAGATGGTCTTCCAAAGAATGAAGCTATAGTTCTAGCCTTATTGGGAGATTCAACAACGAAGAGAACAACCTTTATAAGCTCTTCCTTATGCTTTACCTCTTCCGGCACTTTACCCTGTTTAAGCATTTTAACAATCTCTCTGTCTCTATTAATCCTTTCTAGTTCTTGATCTAGAGGAATTTCATTAAATGAGTAGAACTTGAAATCATCAATATACATCCTTAACCTACGTTCAAGCCCTTTTAACAATCTGGTATCATCTACTATAACTACTGATAACCCTCTAGTAATTCCCCCTGCATAAAGACGTGAAGTTCTTCCGCTGGCCTGAATATATGTGGGGGCATCAGGCAAAAGCATGTAAAGCTGGCCATTCTCCTCATATATAACTAGCGTTTCGCTTCTTCTCAACTTTTCGAGAATATCGCTGCGCTTAAGTGTTTCAGCAACATAATCATGTACACTCCTTAATGTTTTCGCTATATCCTCCTCAATTTCCTGCCCTACCTCAAGCGCTTGTACAATGCTCTGTATCCTTGCAGCGGAAACCCTTCTAATAATTCTTCTAAGAGTTGTTATACGAGTAAGTATTTCCTGCTTTTCCTTATCCTCAGCAACCTCCAGTAAAGCCGATAACAACCTTAACAGGGTACTGGGACTGTACTCAATTTTTGTCAATGAAATCTTATGCCTTGGTACTCCAACGAAGACTGCATACCTTATCACATCTGGTAAGTCTATACCTCTGACTAGGAGACCATAGTATGTAGCAACCCCTACAGCTACTTGAAGCTTGCCTTCCATAAAATCATAGAGAGATTTACTCTTTTTACTGACAACAACATCTGCCTCTATACCTCTATTACGCAATTCCTGAGCAATTCTCTCAGCTTCTTCAATACCTTTATCAATCGGCACAAATACTAAGCCTCCAGGTCCAAGCCTTCTTACAATGCTGTAGAGCGCATCAATGGTATTCTGATTTGGATCGGGGATTATGTAAGCATCTAAAACATTTCTATATATCTCGACTCCGCCACCAACAACAAACCCTAGAAGCTCCCTGAAAAGCTTTACACGTTTACCTCTAGCTCTTCCAGTAGCAGAGCTTACAATTAATATTCCTGCCTTCTCTCTTTTTTGAAATATCCTTCTCTGTTCCTTCTTAAACTCCTCAAGTAATTCCTGGCAATGCTTATTCTCTCGTCTTTGCTCTCCTTCGCATCTCGCTAACCTTAACCTAAGCGAAGCAAGTTTGTACCCTAACTCAATATCTTCTTGAGAAAATCCTAGAAGCTGAATAATATATTCAATAGCCTTACTTCCCTTCATCACCGCATCAACATCGTCAACAAATATGAGGCTGAACTGGTGCCCGTTAGAAATGAACTTTTTAAATACTTCATCGAAATTTCTTTGCAAATAATTCGAAGTAGTTATTAATATGTCAAAATCTCCTTGTATAACTGCGTTCTCCAGCTCTACACGCTTCTTTGCAGGAACCTTTGAGTGTATAGCTATTACGTTTACTACTACGCCACTTCTATCCATGTACTCCACAAGCTTTTTATAGTAATGTTCAACGAGTACAGAGGTGGGGACCACCACATATATTCTCTTTCTCTCCCTTCCATTATTCCCTCTACTAACAAGATATAAAGCCATTACAAGACCAAACGTTGTTTTGCCTACACCGGTAGGAGCTAACATAGCAAAGCTCTGCTTTTGAGCAATTCTGTAGGCCCAGCTGACTTGCAAATTCCAAGGCTCATTACCTACACAAGCCTTGAAGAACTCTATGAATCCATTTACAAAACGCTCTATTCCGACTAGCTCCTTCAGTCTCTCACTTGGGTTTCTTACATACTTCATCAACTCCGCAAACGTATTGATCTTCGCGATGGATGAAGTATTCATGCACTTTTCACAAGCATTTCTATTCAATGCTCTAATATCATCTATAGGTCCTCCACAATTAATACATAAGCTCATATACTTTGCTAATGGAAGCGTATAAGCATCTCCATGTTTTTTATTCACAACACTTATAGCATTCAAATAAATACACCAATGCAAGACCCAATAAGTATTAGGATTTCCCTCTAAATAAGGTGAAGTAATTTGGTGTACGCACATTATAAGCATTCATGTTCATTTTAAGCAAGCAATGTTTATTCGTATTTGAGCAACATACAAAACATAACAATCTAGCATTGTTTCAGCGAAGAGAAGTCTCATCATAGGTTCAGGAGACCGTCGTGTCATCACAGTTTAACAAAACATAAATTAGCTTTGACAGGACTACCTATTAGGTTTTATATTTTCAAAGCTAAAATATTAAGTTGGAGGAGCCTAAATGATGAACCCCT
>JAPWUB010000072.1 GCA_028275745.1 Desulfurococcales archaeon
TCGGGATATAGGTATGACCCTCATCATAACCCCCTACACTAACACCATCAACAACAACACGACCATTACCAGATGCAACAAGCTTCAAAAACCACCTCAACCCACTAAACATAGGGTTCGGAACATCCACCTCCACAACAAATCTATATAGCCTATCTGGATAAGTATCGACAACAAAAGGCAGCTTAACACCCTGCCCCACCCCATCAAGCCACAGCTCAATAGGCACAACTCTATTAAAGCCACACGCAATCAAATCAAAAGCCCTCCTCTCAACATTCCTAAGCATCAAATCAAACCACATACACACAACCCCATTATTAGACCTAGGTCAGCAATGAACAGAGATATAAGCGTTTATGAAAAACGTTTGTAAAGGCATTTATTCATGCCATACCATGACATAGAGTGAAAAGAAAAACATTGATCCTCAAAAATATATTAACCCCTGCTTTTTCTTATTATTTTTAGAAAAGGTGATACTATGAAGAACTCTGCAATATTAAGAAATATTATGGCAGTATTAATTATGATATTCATGGCAACTTCTATGCTATTAGTATACGTGCCTAAAGTAGAGGCCCAATTACCACTCCCATCAGGTGTGCCTAGGGGAGATGTGCTTGTAGTGGAAAACCACTGGGGTGTGTATACAGATCCCCGTGACTTTAACTTCTTTGTACCAGGAAAGCCTGCTATTGGAGGCAATGGTATGAGCCAGGTATGTGCTGGGAGTCTATGGTACATCAATACAACAAACTCAGAGCTCATAAATTATGTAGCAGCTGCGCCGCCAGAATACACATCTGACTTTAAGAAGGTTACAATATACCTTAGAAAAGGTGTTACATGGAGTGATGGAGTTCCTTTCACAGCTGATGATGTTTTGTTCACGATAGATATCTGTATGAAGAATTCGAAGCTTGGATGCTACTATACCTTAACTCCATGGGTTGATAAATATTATAAACTAGATGACTATACCGTTGTAGTGGAGTTGAAGAAACCTAATCCCAGGTTCCACTACTACTGGACTGTAATAATATATTCAGCCACTATACCACATCTACTACCAAAGCATGTATGGGAGAAGGCAGCTGATCCTGTTGCATTTAAGTTCTATCCACCCGTATGTCTAGGACCTTACACATTGAAAGATGTTGATCCTGGTGGTACATGGTTCTTGTGGGAAAGGAATGAGAATTGGTGGGGTACAAAACTATATGGTATAAAGCCGGGGCCAAAGTATGTGCTATTCATACATCAAGGTCCTGAAGAGACAAAAGCCCTAGCGATGTCAAGACACGAACTAGATGCCATTAGGACGTTTCTACCAGAAAACTTCGAAATAGTGTGGAAAGCCAATCCATATATTGGTGGCTGGAGATCAAAACCGCCATTTGCATGGCCTTTTGATGCATGTGTAAAAGGTATAGGCTTCAATGTGCTGAGATATCCCTACAATATAACTGAAGTTAGAAGAGCTCTAGTGTTTGCATTAAACTTCTATGAAGTATATGATGCATTTACAGGTCCTGACGGCTCTAAGCCAACACCTTCCGTACTACCACTAGTTAGATATATCTATGCTGATAAACCTTATTATGTGGCCTTAAAGAATGAATTACTCAAGCTAGGGCTTGATCCATCACCTAGAGCTGATGTTCAAGATCAGCTTAAGAGTATGGGATTGGATCCAAGTATTGTATGGTGGAAATATGATCCGACGGAAGCTGAAAGGTTACTAAAGAGTGTGGGGTTCTCTAAGGGACCAGATGGTAAATGGAGACTTCCAGATGGAACCCCCTGGAAGATTACCTTGCTAACAACATCTGGATTTGAAATGGAGTCACAGAGAATAGGGTTTATGATAGCTGAACAGTGGAGAAGATTTGGTATAGATGTTGATGTACAACCTGTTGAAGCAGGTGTATGGAGTGCTAGAACAGCTAAAGGAGATTACGATGTTGCTACAGTATGGCCTGGATGCTCGTTACTACTAGATGCTGCCCCACACATTTGGGGCTGGCATAGCAAATACTGTAATCCTGATGCTCCAGGTAATGGATGGAGTTGCTATGGAGTTTTAGCTGGTACAAAATTCCCACAGAGACAGGAACTCGACTCGCTTATAGATCAATTAGAGTTAACACCTCCTTGGGAGCTTGACAAAGTATATGAACTGTCAAGAAAGGCATTGCTGATATGGGCTCAGCAAATGCCATGGGCAGGATTCTTCCCAACACCATTCTACACACTGCACGATACATACTGCTGGGAGAATTGGCCTTCATATCCAGATAACTATTACATGGATACTGTATACTGGTGGGCTCAAATGCAATTCATAATATTATCATTAAAGCCTTCAGGTAGATGCCCAACAAAAGACGCTATAACACCACCAGTACCGCCAAGATTCCCAGTAGAAAAACCAACAATCACTCCGACTACTTCGCCTACTACTACAGTTACTACTCCGCCTGCAACTACTGCACCACCTCCAACAACTGTTGTTACCACTGTTACTAAGACTGTTGTTGTCCCAACAACAATATTGTCAACAGTAGTATCAACAGTGAGCTCAGTATCAACAGCTACTATGACA
Source organism: Desulfurococcales archaeon (assembly GCA_028275745.1). Classification (GTDB taxonomy): domain Archaea; phylum Thermoproteota; class Thermoprotei_A; order Sulfolobales; family Ignisphaeraceae; genus Ignisphaera. Next base: position 2,609 of record JAPWUB010000072.1, read on the forward strand.
GCAACAACAACAGTAACACAAAGAGTAACAGAATGGACAACAACAATAGCAATAGCAATAGCGCTACTAATAATAGGATTCGCAATAGGATGGCTCATAAAAAGAAAGTAAAAACATATTTTCTTTTTTAACCTCTTAGCACATTTGCTTAGTAAGGTGTTATGTTAGTGGTTTCAAAACCTCTTATACAATATCTTATTGGAAGAATTATTACATATGTTGCAACATTATTTGCTGCATTTACAATAATATTTTTATTGCTAAAAGCTATGCCCACTAGCATTGTTGATCTAATTATTGAATCTATGAGAGCCACAGGTGCTGTTTACGATCCTCAAGCTCTAATACAACTTAGGGAGGCTTTGTATGAGATTTTTGGATTGAAAGGTTCGCTACTAGAGCAGTACATAACATTTCTTCGAAGATTTTTAACCATGGATTTTGGACCTTCCATGATATCATTCCCTACCCCTGCAAAAGAGCTTGTAGTGAGATATATTCCATGGACTGTAGGTCTCTTAACGTTTACCACTGTGCTTTCATGGATTGTAGGAAACTTTCTTGGCACATTAGCTACCTTATTTAGAAAGTCTAAGGCTTCAAAGGTTTTGCAGGGAATGGCGTTAACGCTTTACCCTATACCATACTATATATTGGCGCTTATACTCATATTTCTATTCGCATATATATTACCTGTGTTTCCAATAGGTGGTGGTGCTCCAACAGCTCCTCTAATAAGTTTAGAGTTCTGGAAGCAGGTTGTACACAGATCGTTTCTACCTGCAATCTCGATAATATTGCCAAGCATGTTCGGATGGTGGTTTCTAAGTTCAAGCACTCTCACTTTGAATGTACTTTCAGAGGATTACTACATGTATGGTGAGCTTAGAGGATTGCCTAAGAGCTACCTCTTTAAAAAATATGTTCTGAGAAATATACTCTTGCCACAGACAACAGCTTTAGCTCTTTCATTGGGAGGGATATTTGGAGGAGCTCTCCTCACTGAAGCAGTATTTGCTTACCCAGGTCTAGGTCTTCTGCTCTACAGAGCTGTTGGCTCTGGTGATTATGGTGTGGCACTATCAATACTCTCACTTTCAATTATAGGCATATCTACAGCTACACTAATAATAGATTTAATCTATCCCCTCATAGATCCCAGGGTTAGGTACAGGTGATGAGATGTGACAGCACTTTCAAGAACAAGAATCGCTACATCTACTATTACTGGAGCTTTTAGCAGAGTTTGGAGAACGAGCAGGAAATTTAGAATAGGATTTACAATATTTGTAGCTTTACTATGCCTAGGAGCATTTTCAATAACCACACCAAGCTACTACAAAAACTGGTACTATTTTAGAAAGGATACGCCACCACAATTAACATCGCTAGATTTTTTACTCGGTATAACAACTAATGGAAGAAGTGTATTCTGGATACTTGTTAATGCAATCATTAACTCACTTGCGATAGCTGCTGTAACAACCCTCATAGCGGCTCATCTAGGGCTCTTCATAGGCATGGTAGCAGGAATTAGGGGTGGTTGGGTAGACAAGGTATTAATGTTTGTAACAGACACTTTTGTGACAATACCTGGCTTTCCGCTACTATATGTTATGTCAATGGTTTTAAGACCTATCTTAACAATGCCACTACTAGGTCTGTTAATATCGTTAACATCATGGCCTTGGCCTGCAAGGCAAGTGAGAGCTATTGTGCTAAGCTTAAGGGAGCGAGACTACATTACAGTGGCTAGGCTTTCAGGCATGGGCACTGGTAAAATACTTGCTTCTGAGATTTTCCCACATTTACTTGGTTGGCACTTAATCAACTCAACAAACACCGTGCTATACTCCATAGGCTCTGAAGCAGGTTTAGCAATATTAGGTCTATCAATATTACAGGAAGATACGCTAGGTACCATGATATACTGGTGTCAACACTATGGCGCTTTATATAGAGGTATTTGGTGGTGGATTGCTCCACCAATCATCGCACTAATACTGTTATTCATCTCTTTATATCTGATATCAGCTGGTCTTCAAGAATATTTTAATCCTAGACTTAGAGGGTGAACAGTAAAATGGGTGAAGACGTTGTAATTGATGTGAGGGGCCTTGATGCTGTATATGATGTTGATGTTGAAAGTGGTGTTTATGTGCATGCTGTAGATGATGTGGATCTTCAGGTTATGAGGGGTGAGGTGCTGGGTATTGCTGGTGAGTCTGGTTGTGGTAAATCGACTTTGGCTAGGGTTCTGTATGGTTTTGTAAATCCTCCTCTGAGGGTTAGAAGAGGTTCTGTGGTGATAAGTGCTGATGATG
>JAPWUB010000073.1 GCA_028275745.1 Desulfurococcales archaeon
TTTAGCCCTATCCACAGACACCGTCTTTACAACCCTCTAAAAAGGTGCTTCATTGCTGAATCAAAAGAGTTTTTGTGATTTACTTCGGTTCAATTGCTTGCATATGGGCACAGCAGCATATCTCTAGAACTTCGTTAGCTAGCCTCTTCAGCGAGTCTGCGATGCGAGGCTTCTCCTTGGCTAGCCTAGTGCTTTCAATAGCTTCTGCAACGAGCTTCTCTATCTGGGATCTAGTCATAGATACGCTGCTTAGGCAAACGTATGTAAGTCTTCTGTACAGTCTTCTGCAAACCATGTATATGGGTTTAGAGAGGGTCTTTACATCAGCATCACTTCTCCTACTAGCAACCCTCTCTAAACACTTGTCAAAGGCATTGCTAAACCTCTCAACATACTCTTCAGGAATCTCCTTAGGCAATTAGCTTCACCTCTTGCACAGCTCCACTCTCTCAATACATTTTGTAGGTACAAACCTTACAAGCCTTATGCTTTGAGTTGCTTTGTAGACCTCGTACCCACTCCTCCTCAAACAATCAGCGTTTACGACTAAGACAACAGGGTTCGTATCCCTCCTAGCACCAACAGTGCAAGCATCCTCAAAAACTGTTGTTAGGTGAACATACATTCTGTTCATTGGTTTCACCCCCTCCCTCAAAATGCTTTGAAGAGCCTGTCTCGAGGTTCCGTGGTAGAGAACCTTAGTCTGAGAATCAACCTCGTAGCTAATTCTAACACCAAGCCTCTTGCTATGCCCATACCTAGCCCTTATCATCCCATCCCTAACCTCAAACCTCTGCTTAGGATCCAGAAAAGCAACAGCCTTCACATGCTCATCCGTAACCCATTTATATAGCTCAGCATTCCTCCACCTAGCCCTAATACCCTGAACAAGATCACCAATCCTAGCCCAACCCTCAGAATCAAGGGATACCCCTACGGATTCAGGGTCATGCCTAAGAATATAGGACATAAGCTTGCTCAAAGCCTCTCTCCTACGACCATCAAGAAAAAGCTCAGCCTCAACACCACAGTGAAACCTATCCTCAGTAAAAGCCTTGCAAACCCTACACCTATAGATATCCATCATAACACTAGCCACACAGGTATAGAGAAACTCTGCACACCTTAAAGTTTGCTACATTTGCTACAAAAGTCGTAAAGTAGAAGAAGATGTAACAAAATAAAAAGCCATGTATTAACTCAACTCATTTTAGTAGATATGAACTTCGTACATCACTAGTAATGGCACATAACCAATTCTGTCATAAATTGCTGCACGGTATCGCAAAGTCCATTTGTAGACATAGATAGTGACACTTGGGCAATAACCTAAAGCATCTATATTAAAATCGTATGCTATCGCAAGTTGATATAGATCCTCCCACATGTATGAGAAGAACGAGCCAATGAGCGAGATGAGGAATTCTGCTAGTTTAGATCCTATAGGTGCAAAGGTTGAAAGCGTAGCCATTGCAAATGCGTAGAATATGTTTACCCCAAGCAGTGCAAGCTTATCATCTAAATCAGCACTTATACCTCTTGTAGGAGATGCATCTCTATATAGTTTTTTCCATGCTTGTACATTGCTTCTTGAAATTACTACAGTGTTATAGGAGCGTTCATAGGTGAACGAGTTTAGCAAGTTGCTATCGATAGATCTCGTAGGAGTTCCTGAACCATAATCAACGAGGGTTTGTATAGCTGGAAGTACTGTTGCTACTGGAGTTACAACCCAGTACCTCTTCCCATTTATAGTCTCTTCAGAAACATCATACATTACAGCCATGACATCGCCAACATACTTTATACCAGTCCAATAAACAGCGTAGTGCTCACACCATTGTCCTACACATGATAAAGGCACAGTGCTAATGCTAAGGGGCTGCTCTTCTGATTGAGGCCATACAATAATTCCTAAGAATGATATTCCTCTCTTAACCTTCGCACTTGTAGATACAGCTATTGATCCATAAGCACTAATTGGTTTTCCATATGGGTTGTACATTTTTATACCTAGGTATGGCACCCACGTCCAATGAGTTATGGAATTTACTCTCAGCTGATCCTTGTAATCTCTCCAATCAGCAAAGTAATTCTGAATACCTAATGCAATCCTTGCCACGTTTAACCATGCATCCATGTCGTATATTCCAGGGGCTGTTAGTGCCCACATGTAATACGTGTAACACGAATTTAACGAGACATAATTACTTATGGAAAGACATATAAAGAGTGCTGTTGCGTAAACAGCGTCTTCTGAGCTGCATGCTGGTGTTTGTTCCCATAGATAAGCAATGCTAAAGTTTGATGCGTACCAATTCCATATAGTGTACTTAACGTTATCAGGTATACCAGTTATGTTTGCGTACCAACCAGGTGGTGGACTATAGCGATAATCGTAAAGAGTCTTGTGGGCAATTCTATATCCACTGAGTGTACAAGAACCTGTCTGTGCTTTAGCGGTAATGGTTGGTAGTATCGATGGTGTTGAACCTCTTTCTCTAGGTAATGGCTCTGGTATTGGTATAGTCATGTTCACTACAACAATGCTGTTCGTAGCGTTCTCCACACCTAGCTTCCTGTTCCACTCATTCATGAACTCTTTTAGAGCAGGTGTAAAGTCTGTGCATACAGGTTTAAGGCTTCCAGTAGGCATCCTCACCCTAAACCTTATTACCGGTGCTTGAAAGAGCCTCCTCTCAAGCATTGCCATCGGGTTCTGCCAAGCTTTTTTACCAGCCTCAACCTCGTCTAGTCCCTGCTCCATGAACCAATCCCTAGTTGTGTAGGCATAGCTAGCTATGCACTCTTGAGAACCGTTGTAGTGGAATAGCGTTACACTAATTGTTGGTATGAATATGGGTCCTCTATACCCAAAGCTCAAGTTCCTGTAGTAATCTATGAAATCCCTAACAATATCCCTAACATCAATCTCTATCCTCTTACCAACAACATCAACAGTACTAAACTTATACGTCCTCCACCTATTAGGAGACATAACAACAATGTTTACAAAACCCTTGCCATAAACCCTAAACTCATCAGAAAACTCAATGTATATCCTATCCGTATAGCCACCGCCAAAGACATAGACAACAGCAATCGATGCAGCGACAAGTACACCAATAACTATTGCTAATAGCTTCCTACTGCTCAAGACTCTAGATAAACCCATTTAACACCACCACACAAAACTCTTTGCTTACACAGCTTAAAAAAATGAATTGAAAGGTTGCCGAAAATGTGATAAGGGTAGAGTTGAAGCTGAGAAGACTCCATAAAACAATCCCTATAAATTTTACTGCTAGGTACTGAGTTAGTAAAGGTCTGTAAGGCATTGACTAGTTTTATCCAACTTTCTTCAATATTACTCTCTTATGTAAACCTCTAGAACAATGCTGTTGCTAAGTCTGTTTGTATACACCTTGAGGTATGAAGCACCGTCAACTATTAGTATGTGTGGTTTGTGCATGTAGTCATCGGGTTTGAGATCATCGTCAATGCCTGACACTGTGCCCTTGACGAGAACCTCATTAACAGTTACACTCCCATACCCATCAACACTACACTCAAATCTATGGTCATCAACAGCCTTGCATGTTACACGCATAAGCAGGCACCAAAATATCGTGCTATACGCGGAGAAAATATGCCTTAAGTAAGCTGCGAAGTGAAATCCCTTTTCACGTCTCTCCAAAAATTAGCATCAACTATTAAATGTTGCAGAGGAGTGAAGAAGTCAAAAGTTATGGTGATTTCACGAAGCTGTAGATACAAACATTCGAGTATGTACAAAAAGAATAGTTATAGGTGCTGTCACCACAATCACGCTAATTCTAGGCACAGCCCCCTTCATCAACATATCATTAGAGGCAGGGCTCTAACTCGCTCAAAACTTTCTTTGCTCGTCTATACAACACGTAGACTAGTGGTATGGAGATGATTAGTAGCACCAAAAACAGCATTCTAAATGTTGCTACATCCATAAAATGCGTTACATACATCACTGCTAAGAGCGTTAGCACCCCAATAAAGTATGGAAGGATGAGACATGCGTAAATAACTTGCGAAGGGGATGACATGCCTTGAACTATCCAAGCAATTGCGAGAGACGCTGTTAAAGCAACGTAAAAACCGCTTTGACTGCGCTCAACAAGCCAAGCATACAACCCAATAAGCAGTGGTACCAACAATTAAGCAAACGCAATAGCTTCACAAACATTAAGAATCTTTAGAGATTTGCATTGCACCCCCATAAAACCTGCTCACCGCATGCTCTTGCCTGCTATGGTAAACTCGTTGGGCACATCATAAATCTGCAGAGCAGGTAAACTCCAGCAAATACTGTGATAGCTGATATCAATGCCTGTATCAGTGCACGTCTGCGAATAGGCTTTCTCCACTCCTCAATAACCCTCTGAACATCTTCACGCCTTAACACCTCCTTCAAAACCTTTGCCTTCTCCTTAACAACCCTCCACTCATCAGGTAATAGATTAGTTGGTGGAGAAGAAGGTTCAACTGGCTCTATAGAGCCACCCTCCTTAACAGTGTAGAGCCTAGCAACCACAATCCTGGGTCTACTAGGCAACCAGTAAAATAGCAAGAGGCTGAGGACAAAAGCCGCAAAGCTCATTACAGCAGCGTTAACCATACATGGATACGGAAGTTGTGCAACCATTTCTCTGCACCTATAAACTACTCTAGGCTAGGCAGAAATACATATGCTTTTCATGGGCATGCTTTGATACTTTAAACCATGTTCTAGAGTATGAAGGTATATAAACATCTTTATAAGTTGTGTGCTACTTGAGTCAATGACATGCTTATGCAAATTATTTTCATAGCGAAATCGAATTGCTTCTGCTTAGCGTTTGCTTCAGCTCTAGAAAAAAA
>JAPWUB010000074.1 GCA_028275745.1 Desulfurococcales archaeon
TAGCACCGCTAAAAGCAAAAACTCTTGCAACGCCTATAGCCCCTAAAGCATCTAGCTTATCAGCATCGCTAAGAACCTTAGCCTCTATAGACACAGGCTTAAAGCCTTCGGAAAAGCTGTGCGCCTGAATAGCCTCTACAACCCTTTCAATTCTATCCCTAGGATAGTTAGCAAGCTCAAGAACTATACGAGCAATCTCAGCACTACGCCTAGCATGACCCTCATCACCAGAGATCCTACCAATATCATGAAGCAGTGCAGCAAGCTCAAGAATCTCTCTATCCACTGGCTCAGGAACCTCCTCACCAATCCTCAAAGCCAAGTCCCTAACCCTCAACACATGGTCAAGACCGTGAACCATGTCTCTAGGGTAAAGCTTCTTAACAAGCTCCTCAACAAGATCAACAATCTTAGTCCTAACACCAACAAGCATTGCTGATAACCTCAGCTAGAAACCTTGTATATACAGAAGCTAAAAGCTGGGACGCTGAACAGCAACTAGCTACTTCCCCTACAAATATTATTTAATGTGTATCACCACAATTTTAAGGCTGTAACACGTTCCGCTATTCATAGCTATTGCTAGGAACCAAAGAGACTATGAAACTGTATAAAGGTATTTTAGCTTCTATTACTAAATTCTTCTATTGATGAGTGTTGTAATCAAGATTCTGGAGTTCTTATCTAGGTTTCCTGATGGCGTTGCTCAGTCTGAGATTGCAAAGGCTTTGGGTGTTTCAAGGTCTTATGTGAGTATTGTTTTGAGGGATTTGGAGAGGAGTGGTCTTGTGCAGAGGGTTAGGGTTGCAAACACATATATAGTTAGGCTTGCTAGACCCAGCCCCACTACCTCCTTAGGTAATGTGCTTAGGCTTGGTGTTGTATGGTCTAGTGAGTACCTCTTCCTAGGGCACTTCGCTAAAATGCTTAGGGATTCTCTTGGGGTAGAGCTAAAGGTTTTGGTGTATCCAAATGCTTTGAGAGCTCTTTCAGCTCTTATTGGTGGTGAGGTAGATGCTACTTTATCTCCTTTAACAACCCTTATCTACGGCTTCATAGCTTCGAAAGCTTTTGTTATTGTTGGTGGTGGTGCTGGGGGAGGCGGCTACATATATGAAGTGCCGAATAGCAGATCAAGTGCTGTTATCTCGAGTGAGGTTTCTTCAATGGATCTCTGCAGAGCTTTAGCCATTAAGAGGCGCTACATAGATGCTGTAGAGAGTGACACTGTTTACTACACATCTGCTGATGATGCTATAAGCATTGTTAGAAAGGGTTTGGCTAGGTATGCTGTTGTCTACCACCCTATAAATATCGGTGTTGAGCTTGCAGGTGGTAGAAGGGTTCTGAACTGTAACGAGGTTGAGGAGCTTACCCAGTGCTGCACACTCGCAGTTTCGAGGGGTCTAGGCATAGAAAAAGTTGATGCTGTTGCCAGGGTCTATAGGGAGGCTATAGAAGCTTTTTCTAGGGATAGGGAGAGATACCTTGACTGGTACTCAGCAGTTGTAGGGATAGATATATCAGTGCTTAAGAAGGCGCTGAATGAGTATAGCTATAGCCCTGATCTAAGCATGAATGTTGCTGATAAAGTAGTTGATGCGCTGGGTATAGAGGTTCCTAGCAGAACAGCTTTGAGAAAGGCGTTCCTCCAAAACGTTAGCTAAGTGCCTACAGCAATACTCCCCTCTTCAGTAAGCTCTTTGAGAAGCTGTATAGCTGAAAGCGCTGCTAAGTAGCTTGTCCTCGGGTTTCTTGGGTGAGGAACATTCTCAACCCTAATGCTTATCGTCGATGCCTTACCCTCAACAACTATCTCATGGATGTTTCTCTGCAGGTTTGGGTCAGCGTAGACCTCTACCCATGGTATCTGCCCAGATGCTAGAGCCAGAGCTGCAACAACGTTTACATTTGCTGGGAATAGCTTAACTGCGATATCTCCTCTACCCTCAAATATCTTTGTTCTCTCCCTCACCTCACCAAATCCCAGCCTCCTCAGAGTCTCTGGATCAAAGGCCTTAACATTCTTGTACGTCTTCAGCACAACCCTATCAATACCCGCGTTGGCAAGAGCCTTCACAGCGTCTAGACCTGCTATAGCTCCTGAGGGTATGTAGACCCTTGCCTTACCAGCTCTAGAAGCCTCCTTAACAGCTTTGAGTATGTTCTCATCAAGTAGTGCACCAACGCTTAGAACAACAACGCTTATGCCGTGGCTGAGTATTGTAGGGATATACTCTTTAACAGCTTGCTGAGAAGCTGCTTCAACAACTAGCTGAGGCTTTGCATTCAGTAGGCACTCCAGATCCCTGCATATAGCGGTGTTGGTGAATTCCCTGCAGAAGCTCCTTGCAAGGTTTTCACACCTCTCTGGATATATATCCATTAGTGCTACTAGCTCAGCCTTTACAGACCCTCCACAAATAGCTTCTACAAGGACAGAGCCTATAGCTCCACAACCTATTATAGCTAACCTCATCTCCTAATCACCTCAACAACCTCAAGACTCATATCAAGAGCTCTAGCCGACAAAGTTATGTATCCACAGCTAATGACATCTACATCAAGTTTTGCGTACTCAGCTATGTTCTCAGCTGTTATGCCTCCAGAAACCTCTATAACTACCTTGTCCCTTAAACCCCTTCTCCTAAGCTCATCAACAACCTTAGCAACTTCTTGAGGAGACATGTTATCTAGCATCACTATATCTGCGCCAGCCTCAACAGCCTTTATAGCTTCATCAACTGTTGATACCTCAACCTCTACCTTATGAACAAAGCTTGCCCTCTCCTTTGCAAGCTTAACAGCTTTTTCCACGCTTCCAACAATCCTTATATGGTTATCCTTAATAAGGATAGCATCTGATAGTGAAAGCCTGTGAGTGTCTCCACCACCTATAGCAACAGCTTTTTTCTCAAAGTATCTGAGACCTGGTAACGTCTTTCTAGTTGCTGCTACCCTAACCCTTGAATTAATCTTCTTAACAATTTCAACAAGTTTCCTAACCTCTGTAGCAACACCGCTACAGTGCATCAATATGTTGAGGATTGTTCTCTCAACAGCTAGCACAGTTCTTGCATCACCAACTACTTCAAGTACTGGTGAACCCTTATCAACTGTGTTTCCATCTCTAGCAAGCTCCTTGACCTCTAGACCAAGCCTCCTAAGTAAGTGGGCAACATCCTCTACACATGCAACAACGCCTCTCTGCTTAGCTATTACCTGAGCCCTTACAGCAATGTTTCTGGGTATCAAAGCCTCTGTTGTTGTATCCCAGAACGGTATATCCTCCTCTAGGAACTCCAAGAACTTCCTAAAGGTTATCTCCTCAGCCATGGAGGCTCCCTTCCAAGAACCCTAAACGTGTTCTCTATAGCTCTCTTAACCCTCTCAGCTATTTCTCTAGGAACCTCAACCCTATAGACACCGTCCCTAAGACTTCTATAGACCTTTTCAAGAGTTATCCTCTTCATGTCTGTGCAGATAGCACTTGTTGATGCTGGTATGAATACCTTGTCTGGGTTCTCCTTAGCAAGCCTATGTATTATACCAATCTCTGTACCTACAATCACCTGCCTACAGCTATCACAGCCCTTAACAAATCTTATCATCTGGCTTGTGCTACCAACAAAGCCTGCTAATGACCTTATCTCTGCAGGGCACTCTGGATGAGCAATGAATACAGCGTCTCTATATAGAGACTTTAGGATCCTTACCTCATCAGCTCTAAACCTTATGTGAACTGGGCAGTGACCGTTTGGAGGTACTGGAACAACGATCTTGCCTGTCTTCTCAGCAACGTACTCAGCTAAGTGCCTATCAGGACCAAAGATAACGACATCGCTCTCCAAAGCCTTAACAACATCTACAGCATTAGCGCTTGTAACAACATAGTCAGCCTCAGCCTTAACAACAGCGGGGCTATTAACATAGATAACAACTGGTGCTCTTGGGAATAGCTTCCTAGCTCTACGAATATCATCAACGCTTATCATTGCAGCCATAGGGCACCTAGCATCTGGGTCAGGGTGAAGAACAGTTGCAGAATCGTTTATCACAGCAGCCTGCTCAGCCATGAAATCAACTCCACAGAAAACAATTAGCTTAGCACCAACCTCAGCAGCCTTAATAGACAGCTCAAGGCTATCACCAACAAAATCAGCTACATCCTGAACCTCTGGAAGCTGATAGTTGTGCGCAAGGATTACAGCTCCACGTTCCCTCTTCAACCTAAGAATCTCATCAACCAAGCTCAACAAAGAGTCACCACAAGCAAAACAGTGGTTCAGAGCCTAGGTAGCTAAATTAAAGATAGAATCTTTTAAGCTTTAAACAAACGTTTAATACAGAATGAAACCAACATAGTTAATGCTCTAGTAAGGCAAAATCACTGCACTGGGTATGAAAGGAACTTAGTAATGGAGTTTAATGGAGCTTAGCAGGTTAGTAGAGCTTGAAGGTATCTGGATAAGGAACTCAAGTTACTTAGGAGCAGGTCTACTACAGCTACAAGAAGTCTGGTGAGGTGCCTGATTTACGCAAAGCTTTAATGAACTCCTTAGGAACTGAGCTATTATTCTGGAGTCCAGGGATCTGGGTCGGCACCCAAGCCATTCATTATCTTCAGCTCTAGGACTGTTCAACATCCCTGGGCCCTCTACAAGAAAACCTCCTTAGAATCTAGAATGGAGTTGGGAGATGTCCTCGAGCTCCATGAAGCTTTCTGTGATCATGTAGAACAGCTTCTTCTTATCCCTAACAATTACCTTGATGCCTTCTGCAAGGGCTTTGAATCTTAGGGGTGGTGGTGCATCGTTTAATATTACGAGGTCTACTGGAATGTTTAGTGCTTGCTCTAGTAGTGATGCGATCTCGTTGTACTCTTCAAGGC
>JAPWUB010000009.1 GCA_028275745.1 Desulfurococcales archaeon
GAGTTGGTAAAGGTCTCAGAACACCTCTAAGAGATGTTGTGCTTGCTGAGGTTACTGAGGATATTGGTAGGGGAAAGGGTTTCGGAATACACGAGCTAATGGATCAGGCAGGAGCTGTTGCAGGACCACTGCTAGTAGCTTTCATGATTAGTCTCTACGGCTATAGAGCAGCTTTCCTATCACTTGCAATACCAGGAGCAATCTCGGTAGCTCTAATCCTAACAGCTTTCGCTCTATACCCAAAGCTAAAGTCTTTAGAGGTCTCAAGACCGAGGATATCGTTTAGGGGGCTGGGCAGAAAGTTCTATGTGTATACAGCGGCAACAGTACTCCTATCACTAGGCTACGTGCACTGGATGAACGTGTCCTACTTCCTGAAGTACTGGAACATCCTTGGAGATGCAGACATAGCCCTAGCATACATGGTTGCAATGCTCACAGACGCAATCATTGCTGTGCCCATAGGGGCTCTCTACGACAAGGTAAAGTTCAAGTCACTATACCTAGCACCAACATCAGCACTAGCATCCACACTCCTATTCATCTACACACCAACACTTGTAGGATCAGGGGAAGCAACTGTGAGGATAGCCACATATGCTATGGCTGCCTTGTGGGGGGTGTCAATGGGCTGCTTCGAAACAATTATGAGAGCATCAATAGCAGACATACTACCACCAGAGAAGAGAGCGCTTGGATACGGAGTATATGGACTGGTATATGGAGTCTCATGGACGATTGGAAGCTTTGTATATGCATACCTCCTACTACAGCCTCAACCAATACCAGCAATATATGCAACAACAACCTTACTATTGTCAGCAGTACTCATATCAAGGATTTGAATACTTACATTTACTCTAAATATGCCTTGCTATTGTAAATAACGGGTAGGCTAGGCGCTTCTTCATAAAGCTTTCATTAATATTCTTCGGTTTGACGGCTGGAATCCTAGGCGTTTTTCCAGGGACTGGTGGATGCGTAATAATGTTGCCACCACTTTACTTCTTGTACAGATACAGCTTCCTCATGGCTATAGGGACAACGATAACAGCTGTTGTTATTACAGCATCTTCATGGGCTGTTGCTCACATTAGAATTAAGAATGTTGACTATAAGGCTGCGGCTATAGTTGCTGTTAGTGGTGGAGCAGGGAGTTTTTGTCTGTTCTAAGATATTCGAGTATTTAATGTCTCAGCTTTCAATCCTTAAACTCATAATTGGTCTTACCTTCTATATGTTTCCATTAGAATGGTTTATGAAGGTGCTTTCCATAAGAAGAGAAGGGGGAAAGAAGGTAAAGCTATTCCAGGTAGTGCAATTGCAAAAGCACTCATAGGGTTCTCCATCGGAATTTTAACAGGAATAGTTGGGCTTGGTGGAGGCTGTGCGCTAGTCCCCACCTTTATCTATGTGTTAGGAGCTCCTATAAAAATTGCTGTTGGAACATCCCTAGCCTCCTTCATAAGCATGGCAATAATTTCAGCTGCTTTCAAAATATTGCAACATGTAGTCGACATATTTGCTGCTATCTCACTAGGTGCGGGTACAGCAATTGGTGCACAAATTGGTGCTAGACTAGTCCCCAAAGCCCCAGCATGGCTAATAAAGCTCGCCTTTGGAGTAGTCTTCCTATATATCTCCCTAAAGTTCATCCTCGAAGCAATACATTTTTAGTGCCGCATCACATGCCATAGCTACTTGTTTCGATGGTTTCTATTCACATGCTGTTGCATCAAGATACTCTAGCTCAAAACCGTACCGCAACCTCTACAGGAAAATGTTTATGCCTTTGCTATGTACATAAAATCAACTCTCTTGCTTTGAACGAGCATTTCTAGTTCTGCAACTCTTGATCTATACAAAGTTTAATACCTTATTTAAGTACTAAGTACGATTTAAGAGGTGTTATAGCTGTATGAGTATCTCTATTGATTGGAGTAGGCTTGAGGAGGTTGTTGAGAGAGCTGTTAGGAGGGCTAGAGCTGAGGAGCTTAAGGATATTGCAGAGGCTATCAAGACCCTTGCTGAGTATGTTAAGAAGGGCTTTGACATCATAGCTGAGCACAGCAAGGTCATAGCTGAACACAGTAAAAGGATAGAGGAGCTAACAAAAGCTGTTCAAGAGCATGGAAAGATCCTAGCTGAGCATAGCAGAAGGTTAGAGGAGTTGACAAAGGAGGTTAGGGATCTTCGAAGAACAGTTACAGTAATTGCTCACAGATTCGGGGTCTTAACTGAGGAGAGCTTTAGGGAAGCTATGAAGCACGTTATTGAGGAGGTTTTTGGTGTTGCAAAGGTTGAGAAGTGGATTTATAACGATGTTGAGGGTATTGTCTATGGAGTTCCAGCAGTAGTAGAAGCAGATCTACTCATAAGGGATAAGGAGCACATACTGCTAGAGATCAAGTCAAGGGTTTCACGAGGAGACGTAATAGAGCTTCACAACATTGGAGAGCTATACAAGAGGGTTACAGGTATCAAGCCGAGACTAGTGATAGTAGGCGGATTCATAGATAAGGGAGTAGAGGAACTAGCGAAGAGGTACGGAGTAGAGATAATACCTATTACACAGTTCTAGCAAAAACCTTAGGTTATAACCCTTTAATAAGTTGCACTAGGAAATAGCCACATAGCTACACAACCTAATTTATGTACATGATCTGCGAGTGTTTTGAAGGGCATGCCTAAAGCTTTTAAGGAGGTTGGTAGGCCCTCTGTAGCTTGGTGCCATGGCTATGGAAATGGAGGAGTGTTTTACACGGTATTTGGTTGTCTTCAACATATAGGTTGGGAAAGGAGTGGTTTCAAAAGAATCCGTTGAGAGCTGTTTACATAGGGAACAAGCTGTACACAATATCACAGAGCAGAGTACTTGTAATAGACATTGATTCTAGGAGTGTAGAGGCAGAGATAAAGCTGGAGTAGGGACAAGACCCAAATCTCTTTTTATTCGCACCTCCGCTTCTCGTTCTTCCCAAGACAACTTTCACTAACACTGCTTAAATACTGCTTCGCATCTGCCTCTTCACTTGGTGGATACTCTTGATTCAGATATGTTTTGCTGGTTACAGCGGTTCTCCACCACCTGATGTAGTTGCTAATGCTGTTAAGGTTTTGGAGGAGCTGAAGAGGTTGTGTAAGAGGTTTGCTGTTATTGTTGGCGGTTACTGGGGGTTAATGAGGATTGTTGCTGATAAGGCTATTGAGCTTGGGCTACCCCTAACCATCTTTGTCCCTATAGAGGCTGAGGACACTGCCTTCCCAGAGGAAGCAATAATTATCAGAACAAGTGCAAGCTTTAGAATTAGAAGCGTGGTTATGGTGAGATCCTGCAATGCTGTAGTTGTTCTAGGTGGTGAGAGTGGAACTATTCAGGAGGCTGTAACAGCATACACAGAATCAAAACCTGTATACCTACTGCTATCCGGCATGCCAAGCGATAGGCTATCCCTTCTAGCACCACACCTAGACACAAGAAGATTGGCAGAGATAAAGGTGTTTAGCAATCCAGAGAAGCTAGCCGAAGAACTAGCAAAAGACATCTGCGCCCAAAAGTAAGGAGCTAGACCTCAACTTTCCTTCCTATCAATGCATGGCCGAGAACCATCCATTGCTTTAGACAGAACACCCCTCACACCCTAAATACTTTAGCAATTTCTGGGAGAAGCTTGTTGTAGGGGGCCCAGGGATGATGATTCAGGTGCCTGCTGAGAATGATGAACGGACCTTGAGCTGACTTATCCCTGGGCCCCAAGATAATAATCCAGTTCTTAAAGGGTTCATAAACCTTTCTACAGAGCTACACCTTCTATAGCTACTCAATTGTGAAGCTGTAGCTTAGTGCGTAGTCCAAGCCTTTGTACTCTATCACTGCATCTAAGCTTATTGTGTATGACTCGAAGTTGAAGCCTGGTTTTGTTGGCGTGAATTCTAGGCATATTGTTCCGTAGCCGTAGGGGGGGTCTAGCTTTGGATACCTAAACACAGTCACATTCTTTTCGACATAGAGCTCTACAGGGACATTAGGATCTGGTTTCTGCATCCATCTAAGCTCTACGAATCTTGATGGCTCTGGTGGTACGAATCTAAGCTCTAGCTTCTTAACCCTAGAGTCCTTGAGCATAGCTAAGCATACAACTACCTCGCTCATGTACTGAGACATGTTCATAGATCTAGGAATCCTTGCATAGACTCCTCTCACAAGCTCTCCATCAATGTAGACGTGAGCTACGTGAACATATTCATAAGCATCCCTCTCAATCCTCACAGGCACAGCAAATGCTTGCTTAACCCCCTGAAGACCCTTAGGCAGGAAAGGCGAGTAAATGAATTGCCTAGCAAAAGGCCCAGCAACAATTGCGAGAAAAGCTATGGCTACAGCAACAAGAAGCTTAAGCACATCCCCACGAAGCATCTGAATCACTACATCAACGCATAGATTACTAGCTCTTTTCACTCCTCTCCTCAAGCTCTCACTGAGTCCTAGTAACAGCTCTAACAACAATCGCTATAGCAACAGCAACACCAACAATAGTAGAGCCTATAATCAAGAGAGTTAGCATATATCAACACTTCAAATATTTAGAGTAGCAGAAGGCTAATAAACTATAGTTATTTAAGAGCCGATGAAAGAGGCTTATGCGTAGAGCATTTTTAAGTCGAGCAAGATCTCTACACTGTGCTGGGTTTAGAGGGCTGAGCAAAAGCTTGATTACCGGCGTAATGCGCAGTGCCAAGGCTGTGAGCTTAGGTTTATCTTGGGGGTTCTGGGACTGGTATCACCAACTCTATTCCTGGCAATAGCATCCTCAATATTTAAATTTGGTGTGTCATCTATTGATTTGATGGTATGTATATCCAAATCTAGTGTTTTGGAGAAGGAGAGCAGGTTTTGAAGTGTGTTTATATCTATCTTTACTGATGGGCTTGTTGATGCCTTGCTACAAATCTTTTGATTCCTTTTCTTATCCTTGTTATGGCTATGAATGCTAGTAGTGTTATTGTTATGATGTTTATTGTTGCTGTGAGTATGTAGCTTAGTGGTTGAGGCATGTTTGCTTCTGTAACTATTGTGTGGAATGTTGCTAGAAGAACTGCTATAGCAAGTATTGTTACTATTGCTGTTGATATCCTTAGGGCTGCCTCCCACACGTCCTTTACAGAGTCTGCAACGCTAAATGCCTTCTCAAATGCTTTCCTAAGGAATACTGCAAACTCTCTAACAATGACTGCATAGCTCAGTACAGTCACTATTGCTAGAATTATTAGGGTTAGTGGGTATGGCAAGTACTTAGTAGCAACAGTGGCTATGTGCACTATGTATGCGGCTATGAGTAGTGTTGCTAGGAACCTTACACCAGCCCTACCAATATCGATGATGATGTTGGCTGTGTGCATGAGAATGTTTGAGAGCCTTGAAATAGCTTTCATAGCTTTCTGTGGAAGAATAGATGCTATTGGCAGTGAAGCTTCATAACTTCTCCTGTAGAGCAGAGGAGAGATGGTAATGGATGTTACCACACCTGTAAGCACCAATGCCTTGAATATGTGTGTTAAGCCTCCTTGAGTTGCAAGTGCATCCACTAATATAATTGATGTTTCGCTTACAGAGGAGAGTGCTGTAGCGTAAGGCACTATGTGACCAGGGTTTGCACAGCTCATCACGAGCCCTATTAGCAGGGAGAGAAATCTTGCAATAACTGCTACCATGCCCACCGCAACACCTTCTACAATGATGCTAGGGCTTCCAGCCTCCATAAATATCAGCACTAGTTGGGTTCCTAGTGAGGAGAAGTATAGGAGAAGACCAAGCTCCCTAACACCAGATAAGAGGCTGAGCTCTTCAGATGACGAGACCATGAACTGAGAGACAACTACGCCGGCAACAAAGGCCCCTAGGAAGGATGGTAAGCCCATTTGCTGAGCAATTGCTGAGTATAGGAGGGCTATTGATAGGAGTAGAAGGTACCTAGATAATGCGTCAAGCCTCTGAACAAAGCCTCTAAACCTCCTAAGCGCAACGCCTAAGGCATAGCCCATGACAACAAGTAGCGTAACTATCTTCATTACCGAGACCCCAACACCTATTAGCGTAGGTGATGTTGTCTGAGCAGCGAAGAGTGTTGAGAATAGTATGAACTGTGCAAGATCCTCAAAATTGGATTCTATAACTGCTAGAGACCTTAGCTCAGGATCCCTAAGCGACAATGCTAGCTGTATTGAGGCTGAGGAGCAGTCAATAAGCATTAGAAATAGCGCAGCCTCTGCAACTATGTCCAGACCCATAAAGCCTCCAACAATCTTTGTAACTATCCATAGCAGTGGATAGGCGGTAAGCTCTATGACGAGCACCTTGTCTAAGGACTTTAAGAGCCTTGCTAAACCTATGGATAGCCCCATCTCAAAAGAGAATATTGTGAGACCAATACTCTTCAAAACCTCTAGCTGACTAGTATCCGAAACCCCTAGCCCTAGAGCTGTAAAGAGAGCAGATGCAACTATTCCTCCAGCCACGTAGCCTATAAACGATGTGTAGAGGAATTCCTTCGTTAGCCACCCAAGCAACGTACTTATGAACAGCATTAGAAGTAGCTGCAAAACACTACTCTGCATCTCTTTGCACTGCTAAGGCTTTGTAAACAGAGCTATACTAGAGAACTAGAACGCCAACCTTCTCTAACCTACCACTAGATGTGTTTGGCGCTAACCCTAGGATTTCTAGTGTTGATAGCCCCACAATACACCAATCTGCTAACCCCAGCTTCTTTAAGGATTCTCTGATCTTCTCAGAAAACTTCGTAATTGCTACATGTGCTTCTGGAAGGCTCTCACCTTCAATAATAAGCTCCTTAACAACCCCAAGCTCAGCAACAATCTCATGCCCATCCCCCACTACTAGCCTTACCCTTTTACCCAGCAACCTAACACCAACAACGTTAGCAATCTCCTCATCTAGAAGTGTTAGTACAGAACCAGCATCCACTAACGCTACTCCAGAAACACTAGATTTAATCCCAACAATAGTTATACTAGCCCTAACAATCATTGCTATCGCCTAGAGCCTTTCAAAACACAAACATAATAGCTTTTGAGAGTGCGGTGCTCAGGGAAGTATTGAGATTCCCAGTAAGCTTTTAAGTATTGTGTTTACGGCGAAGAGAGCTAGGATAGCGCCTAATGCTGCTAATAGCGTTCTCTGCCCCCTAGGGCTTAGAGCCTTTGAGCCTCTTCCACTAAGTGCTGCTACAAGTGTTAGCCATGCGAAGTCCAGCCATACATGAGCTGGGTAGATAATTAATAGAGATGCTAAGCCCATGCTCTGCATCTGAGCAATTAAAGCCATGCCTATGCTTAGCCACCAGAGCAGGAAGTAGGGGTTTAGAGCTGTGAAGAGGAACCCAACCACCAAAGGGTTTGTAGAGATCTTCACACTAGATGCATCTATGTCTACACCTCTGTACGCATCCCTAATCAGTAGGTATGCGAAGTACAGAATTATGATGGAGCCAGCAACAGCGAGGATCTCTGCTGAAACGCTGAGAAAGCTTGTCAATGTGCTGAACATGAGGACCAGAATGATTAGGTATGGAAGCTCGAAAAGCATGTGACCAATAGATGCCAGTACACCAGCTCTCCAACCACTCCTAGTACCCAGAGCCATAGTAGCAACTGTTAGGGGTCCAGGGCTTAGAGCTCCAGAAGCAGAAACAACCATTACCTGCAAAGCTAGAGCCGCTATAGCATCCAATGCTTTTCAGCACCTCAAAACATTTTGTACAGTATCTTCCGATGCAAATGCTTTATAAACTATTTTAGCTCTAAAGCGTCTAGGTGCATGGACGTGGATATAAACGCTTTGGAGAGGTTCTCAAAACTTCTAGAACAACTTGAGGATCTCTCCAACAGGTTTTGGGTACCATCTATAGAGCGAGACGATGGACTTGTCCTAGCATCCCTATCGAGCTATGGTGCTTCTCTAGGTGGTAAAGTGTTTATAGATGCTGGAGCAGGTGTGGGCTACTCAACACTGTGGATACTATATGGATTAGCTGGGGTGAGAACAGCAAGCAATGTAATTGTCTATGCTGTTGAGTGGAGAAGTGAGAGATTTAAGCAACTCACAAAAGTTCTTGACGAGGCTGTGAAGGAGCTGTTCGGCGATAGTAGGGCTGTTGAGGTAAGGGCTGTTCATGGAGATGCTGTTGAGTTTCTCAAGAACCTTGATAAAGAGGTTGACTTCATATTCATCGATATTGAGAAGCATCAATACATAGACATGCTGAAGCTGTTACCGCAAAAGCTTAGTGGGATAGGGTTAGCAGTATTCCACAACGCACTTATACC
The DNA here is from genome assembly GCA_028275745.1 of Desulfurococcales archaeon. Classification (GTDB taxonomy): domain Archaea; phylum Thermoproteota; class Thermoprotei_A; order Sulfolobales; family Ignisphaeraceae; genus Ignisphaera. The sequence continues at coordinate 8,347 of JAPWUB010000009.1, forward strand.
AGGGCTTGATGAGGGTATTTGGAGCTACTTAAGGAATACAGGTAGTTTGGTTTACCACATCATACCAACTAACATGGGGTTACTACTTGTTAGAAGAGCTCTGTGATCCTTGCTTAGCCTGTGCGGTGTCTTGCTCTTGCCTCTTCTCATAGTACTTCTTATATGTTAATGCCCTAACAATTGTTGCGTATAGGTGTAGCTTCCAAGCCTCTATATACTCACCATACTCTACAACAACCTTCCTAGCTAGCTCAAGAAACTCATCAGCTTCTTCAAGCGTTAGCTCATCCCTTTCACTCTTCTCAAAAAGCTCCTTCAGCCTAGCCCACTCCTCCTTAGTAAGAGGATTAGCCGCAGCAAGCCTCATAACCCTCTTAGCCTCCTTCACAAACATCTCCTTATCCCTATCCTTAACAACACCCTCCATAGACAAGAACTCTATAAAGAACTCCTGATAATTCGTGAAAGCCATTGCAAGCCTCCTAATCCTCGAACCAATCCTCTTATCAAGCTCATTAAACCTATTGTCAACGTACTCCTTTAGCTCATTGAATCTCTTATCAACATAGTCCTTCAATTCACTGAACCTTCTATCTACATCACTAAACCTCTTATCAACCTCATTAAACCTTGTATCTATATACAGCTTTAGAGACTCAAACCTCTCATCAATCGCTTTAAATCTTTCATCAATCGCATTAAACCTCTCCTCTAAAACCCTAAACCTATACTCTAAAGCAGTTATCTTCCTACCCAACCAGTAACCTAAGCCAAGCACAGAACCAATTACTGTTGCAGCTGTTGCGATAATGTTTATCACTGTATTGATATCTATAGCCACTGTTGTATCCCATAGATTTACTGCTCTAAAAAGAGTTAAATTCCCTTTGTGCTCTGCTCTTCCTCTACAAAAGATATGAGAACATTCATAAGAATATTCAACTGCTACAGATCTCTGACGTGCTTTTGTGAGTAGTAACATGGATACAGGTTTTTGTGCGATTCACTGCTTCTTGTAGTCTTAGCTATCGTTTCCTTGTCTATTCTATACATAGTTCTCGGCTTTATTCCTCTGTCCACAACCTCTCTAAATATCAATGTTTTGGAGGAGTATGTTAAGACTTTTGCATATCCCAACGATTGTTCGAGCCTTTTCAAGATCGTGTGCACATCCGATATTTTATAAATCCTTAGACGTTTATGCATCTATCAGTGACAGCCTAGGTAATGTAAGCTCTGCTCCAAGCATAGGTGGGTTGGAGGTAGGTGGAAGCCCCTGGATGAGGCTCTGAAAGACCCTGAAATGAAGGGAATGGTCATCTAAGGACAAACAGCCTAATACTCAACATACCAATAACGCTTATTGTATCTAAACTCCCATATAGAGGTGAGAGGTGAAACCTCCATGAGTGAAGTTGTTGGTAAAGCTATTGATTGGGGTGTTAAGGTACTAAAGGACATGATATCTATACCAACTGTTAACCCGCCTGGTGAAAGGTATGAGGATTTCGCTAGATACTCTAAGGAGGTTCTAGAGCATCTCGGGTTTAGGGTTGAGGTTGTTAGGGTTCCTGATGACTATGTGAAGAGGTTTTACCCTGACTACGCATCTTATCCGAGGTACATAGTTCTTGCTAGGCTTGGTGAGGGTAAACCTGTTCTTCAGTTCAATGGTCACTACGATGTTGTTCCACCTGGTAGTGGCTGGTCTAAGAAGCCTTTTGATCCTGTTATTGAGGATGGTAAGGTGTTTGGTAGGGGTGCTGATGATATGAAGGGTGGTATAGCAGCATTCCTAGCAGCAATCAAGGCGTTTACAGAGTCTGGTAAGAGGTTTAAGGGCTCTGTAGAGGTTGCCCTTGTCCCTGATGAGGAGATTGGTGGTGAGACTGGCACAGGCTACCTGGTTAGGGAGCTTAGGTCTAGACCAGACTACGTAGTAATTGCTGAGCCTAGCAGCTCAGAAACTATTTGGATTGGTCACAAAGGAGCTGTATGGGCAATTGTAGAGGTTTTTGGGAGGCAAGCACACGGCTCAGCACCTTGGCTTGGTGTAAACGCTTTCGAGTACATGGTAATACTAGCCCATAGATTGATGAATGAGTATAAGCCTCTGCTTGACTCTAGGAGAAGCTCTTACGAGTACGATGATCCTAGAGGGGCTAAGCCAACTATTACTATTGGTGGTGAGGTTAGGGGGAGCGTAAAGGTAAACGTGGTTCCAGGGTACTACGCATTCTCAATAGATCGCAGAGTCACTCCAGAGGAGAGAGTTGAGGATGTTGAGAAAGAGATAATAGACTTCGTTAAGAAGGCATCAGCAGACTTTCCACCAGATGTAAAGGTGGATGTGAAGATAGTGAATAGGTTGCCACCAGCATTAACAGACCCATCATCGCACCTGGTAAAGGTCGCTAAAGAGGCTACTAAGGAGGTTATCGGTAAAGAGCCTAGAGCAACTGTTTGCCTAGGAGGACTTGATATGAGGTACTACACAGAGGTTGGGATAAGCACAATAACATATGGGCCTGGAGTTCTTGGAGCTGCCCACATGGCCGATGAGTACCTGACGTTATCAGAGTTTGAGAGGATGGTCAAGATCTACTACAGGATTATGGAGAAGCTCCTCACATAAAGCAAAACCTTTTTTATCTCCTTCTTCAAACCTCTTCCACAGGCGCTATAGAGGCAAAGACCTCCTTCTCAAATATGTAGACATCCTTAGCAATTCTAATCAGCTTACCTGTAGCAGGGGAGGTAATGATCTTGTTGTCTATGTAGCCAAGCACATCCCCTTTCACAACATCTTTACCTGGCTCTACAACTGGGTTTGAAAAGCCCTCTGCTGACGACTCTACATGGACTAGCTTTCCATAGTACCTCTTCTCAACAGCTCTAGGCTTCTCACCATCTTCTAGAACCCCTAAAGCCCTTAAAGTCCCCAGGACAACGTTTAGCAATGTTTCTCCCCACCCCCTATTATAGTACCCATCACCACCAACAGTCTCTATAATAGCTGATGGTATGCCCCTATGGGTTGCCTCAACAAATAGCTGACCCCTTAAACCAGTTGACTCAACAACAGTATCCCACGGGAATAGATCTGTGAATTGCTTCACCTTTGGAAATCCTTTGTAGAGTGCAAGTATGTACTGGTAGCTGTTTAGACCTGCACAGTGAAGGTCTAGAACATAGCTTGACTGCTCAGCCAACTCCCAAACAGCTCTAACAATCCTCTTAGTTATTATTGACCCTGCTCCATCAGGGAAAACCCTGTTTAAATCCACATAATCAACAGGATTAAACCTTGTTCTAGCAGCAAAGCCAAGGATATTCACAACAGGTACCACTACCACTGACCCATTAAGCCTCTTTCCAGTGGATAAATACTCGGCAAGCCTGTAAGCTGCGTACACACCTGTAACCTCATCTCCGTGGATACCAGCTGTTACAAGAACCCTTGGCTCTTCAGACCCAAAAACGTAGTACCTTAACCTAACCTCGCCAAGGTCAAGAACCTTAAGGCTCATGGTACAACACCTCACGGTACCGAATTGCTTTAACTATAACACTAAATCTAGATCTAAATAAGATGAAGTTATTTGCTATGTCTGCTCTACACATGGCTTGTAGAGTGTAACCTTTCTTCTCCCCCTCATAACAGGCTCTTCACAAACAACACCCTCTTTAACTAGGGACTTCAAAGCCTTGTAAACGCCTTTCAAAGAGTAGTTGCTTATGTATCCCCAGACCTCGTAAGCTGTTGCCTTACCAAGTTCTTTCAGAACCTTGATTACCTGCTCCTTAAGCTCACTCCTCCTAGCCACCACCCTGGGCCTGAAGCCAACTGTTAGAACTGCTAATGATTTGCTAAGAGTTTTAGCTACGTGGAAAGCTATTGCTGATAGTGGTGATGTGTAGACACCTCTCTTTGCAAGTGTGTTTAGAGCTTCCAGAGTTTCGTTGCTTGAAACCTCAACAATCTCGACAAGTTCTTCACCTGTTAAGTGCTTAGGTGCTTCAGTGCCTTTGGGAACAACGGCAACGATATCAATGGTGAGATCTATGCCAGACTCTCTAAGCTCCTTAACGCCTTTAGCGAGGGCAAAAGCTAGTACACCTGATCTTGCGGGAACTACAATGCTTTCAACATCTACTCTAGCTTCATAAACCTCGAAAACAATTGTCTTTAAGCCTTCAACAGTTAGAGCATTTACATACTCTATAACAGGTATATCCTGAGGTATAGAACTACAGGTAACAACATCGCCAAACCCCAAAAGCTTTAGAAGCTCAGAAGAGTCTATGGCGAAGGGCTCATCAATGCAGTGAACAACTTTTGCATATTTGTGCAGGTAGCGTGAAAGTGAGGTGCTGAAGTCCTGCTCATAACGGATAGAGACATTGGAGAAGCCCTTTGAGGTAATGTAGCTTGCTATAATAGTTGAAGCCCTGTCAGCATAGCTACCAGTTGGATTAACCTTCTCATTCTTTATCAACACACCATCAACATTTATGATTGGTGTAAGACCTTCACCAAGACTAACAATCCTTTGGAAGCGTGGTAATAGCGATGAATATCTCCATACACCAGGCCTACTAGAATCTATAGAGAACCTATAACTATCATACTCTACGATAGGTAAACCTCCGCAAAAAGGGCATTGAGATAAAAAGCCTTGTTCCCCCAGCTCCCTACCACACTTTGAGCATCTAACCCTTATCGACATGTGTAGCTCTAGTCATTTCACTTCTTTGCAAGCGTTATTAAGTACTCATAAATCTTCTTATCACCTGTTATCTCAGGATGGAACGTTAACGCCATAAGGTTGTTCTGCACAGCTGCTGCACCAACTTTTCCAAGAGCTGGATGGTTAACGTAGCCAATTATCTTTGTCGGCGGCCAAGCCTCTGATATTACTGGAGCTCTTATGAATGCTACTCGAACTTCTCCAACGCCTTCAATACTGACTACAGCTTCGAATGATTGGTTCTGCCTCCCAAAAGCATTCCTAACAACAGCTATGTTCATAAGCCCTAAGGTGAACTGACCTGTTTCACCAACAACTCTATCAACAACCTTTTTAGCTAGAAGTATTGCACCTGCACATGTGCCTAGGATTGGCTTCCCTTCCTCAGCAAACCTGGTTATTGCTGGTGCAAGCCCAGCGTATTGGATTAGGCTACCAATGGTTGTTGATTCTCCTCCAGGAATTATTAACACATCTATATTCTCTAAATCCTTAGGCTTCTTAACGTATACAGCCTCTACCCCCAAGTCCCTAAGAACCTCGAAATGCTCTAGGAAGTCTCCTTGTAGAGCTAGTATACCAACCCTAACCACATCTAGTCACCCCTCACCTGCAGTAGTTGCTCAGGTTTTAGAGTCCTTATATCAATGCCCATCATAGCATCCTTCTCAGAAACCATCTTCTGAGCCTCAACAACGGTCTCCGGATCATCATAGAATGTTGTTGCAAGAACTATTGCCCTAGCCCTGTTTACAGGATCCTTGCTCTTAAATATTCCTGAACCCACAAATACCCCATCTGCACCTAGCCACCTCATCAATGCTGCATCAGCAGGTGTAGCTATGCCTCCAGCAGCAAAGTTTATTACTGGTAGCCTACCAAGCTTTGCTGTTAACAATGCAAGTTCGTAAGGCACCTTATTCTCCTTTGCGTAAACCCATATAGCCTCATAATCACGGTCTAAGTAGAAGCCTCTTAGCATTGCTATATCCCTGTTAACCGCCTTCATGTGCTTAACAGCTTCAGCAACATTCCCTGTTCCAGCCTCACCTTTAGTCCTAATCATTGATGCCCCCTCATATATCCTTCTAAGAGCTTCTGGAAGGCTCCTAGCCCCATTAACAAACGGTGTTCTAAACAACCACTTATTGATATGAGCCTTCTCATCAACTGGTGTCAGAACCTCACTCTCGTCTATGAGATCAACACCTATCTCCTCAAGCAACCTGGCCTCTTCATAGTGACCAATTCTGCACTTGGCTGATACAGGAATGGTAATGGCGTTCATAACCTCCTGAACAACCTTTAGGTCAGCTGTTCTAGCAACCCCTCCGCTAACCCTAACATCGTATGGAAGCTTATCTAGAACCATAACACCTACAGCACCAGCATCTTCAGCAATCTCAGCCTGCTGAACATTCGTAACATCCATTATCACACCTCCTTTAAGCATAGATACAAAGCCATACCTAACAAGCGGTGTTGCCTCAGATACCCAATAACCACTCTCCTTAGCCCTATCCCTAAGCTCTAGAAGCGAGTATATCAAATCTCTGAGCTTCTCCAAAAACACATAGCTATCAATGAGCTTCAAGCCTTCTCACCAATAGCTAAAGGGCTTTGGATTAACTATTAAGATTTGTGGAACGTTCAGAAAACATTGAAGTTAGAGGCTGTGACTTGCAACCATGTAGAGATCTCTGCCAATACTCAGCATCAGCGTCTTTCCTACTGCAAAGAAGATGCGTTGAAGTTCTTGTCAGCAACTGTGTTAGGTGTAGAGATCTCTATGGTTAGCTTCGGTGGTGGATGCTGATAAAAGTTTTTATTCTATGTATATGGCGTAACTCTGCGGTGATGTGATGTGAAGAAGTCTTTATTTGTACTACCTATATTTAGCCTGGTTGTACCCCTCATCATGATAGCGGTATCTATAGCTTTATCTCCGTGGTTCAATATCGTAAAGAATGCTTTAAGCGATCTAGGTCATGCAACTAGGAGTAGTGTTGCACCTCTATTCAACCTGGGTCTAAGTCTTGGTGGCGTGCTAACAATTTTGACAGCTACTATACTCATAACTAGGGTAAGTAAAGCTTTAGCAATTTCATTATGTGTTTCAGGGTATTTCCTAATCCTTGTAGCTGTTTTCGACGAAGTCTATGGAAAGCTTCACTACTGGGTATCAGTAGCATTCTTCTTATCTCTAGGAGCATCCCTAATCATATACAGCTTAATTTCGAGAAGCATTGTGAAGAGGGTATCAGCTCTAGTACTGCTAATAGCGGCGGTAACCTCTTGGGTGCTACACCTATACTATAAAATTCCTTCGGGTGCAGCAGTACCAGAACTCATATCGATATTCGCTATAGCACCATTCTACATAGATATATCTTTAAAAAGCCTGGAAACCCAACGACATGAATAGCTATGGATTCAAGTAGTGAAACTAGTGACTGTGCCTATGGTATTAACGGATATGAACAAAGTATTTTTAGGAACTCCGTTCCTAGACCCTATTTTCGCTAAATCTATATGCAATGAGAAATGCATGCCATAATAGCTCTCAATGGTTTGATGATCTCATGTTCTCTGCTCTTGCTTCTCCTTTGCCTTCCTCCTTTTCTCCTCCTCAAGCCTCCACTTCTGTGTTCTGACAATTGCGTATAGTGCGTATACCTTTGCCCAGAACTCGAACGCTAGCTTATCCCCATCCTCAACGGTAAGCCTATCAGCAATCTCAACAATTTTCTCAAGCTTTGAAAGGTCAAACTCTTCTAAGGGTTTTTCTTGAAGCTCTTTAAGAACCTCCTTGATAAACTTAATCTCTTCAGACTTCAATGGATTACCTTTTGCAAGCGCTTCGTAAACTGATGATAGCCTGTCTACTTCTCTCTCAAGATACCTCCTCTCATCATCAGACAAGGCACCCCTCAGTGACATGAAGTCTACTAGCGTTAGGTACACACCCTTAACATACTCACCAAAAGCACTAAACCTCCTATCAAGTGATGCTACCCTATTCTCCAAAGCTGAGAACCTATTCTCTAATGAAATCAACCTGCTCTCTAGAGATGCAACTCTGCTATCCAATACAGAGACCTTACTCTCTAATGACGCAACTCTATTCTCTAAGGTGGTAACCCTATTTTCTAGTGATGAAACTCTCTGCTCAACACCCTCAAGCCTTCTCTCTATACCCTTAAGCCTCTTATCAACCTCATTAAACCTTTCATCAATTTGATTAAACCTTGCATCTATGTATAGCTTTAGAGACTCAAACCTCTCATCAATACGCTTAAACCTTTCCTCTATCTCGCCAAACCTCCTACCAAGCCAATGCGCTAAGCCAAGACTAGATGTGATAATCGCTACTAAAACACTTGCGAAACCAATAATAACATCTGTAGACATTGGTACTCACCTCAAGAACCTACCGCTTTTAAAGCGTAAAAACTTTTCCAGCTACCTATTCAACTCTTTTATAAGAGTTAAAAACTGGTTAAGCAATTATCTGTCTCTAGATGTTTAGGTGCACGAGCTTGAGGGTTCTCAAGGGCTTTGCTTGCTAGGGTTTGGAGTGGTAGGAGAAGGTATGCTATGGTAGCAGTAATCATAGCATCTGCTTCACATTATGAACGATGTTCAAACAAGTAGAGTTGTAGAGATCTATAAGCAATCAATTGATTGGTGCAATAAAACAGTGTCTGATCTTTTCGTTACACGGATCTTCATCTATGTAAGGTGATGAAGCAACACTAATCAAAACCTTGAAATAAGGTTTATAAAAAATGGTTTTTGTTTGTCTTTAAGCTGTGGTTGTCGGTGTTGTGGTTGTTGTGGTTGTCGTCTTTATCTTTGCTTCGAACTTGTATAGAGCTGCTACAGATCCTTTCTCAATGTCTACTACTGCTACTGCTTTGCTTCCTGCACCATTGCTTAGCACTACTGCAACCTTTGTGGCTTTGAGGGTTACTGTTCCGTCTCCTCCGATAACAGCACTAATCTTTGCTGGTACTATCCTCGTTATGTTGTATCCTTGTGCTAGGAGTGTTGCTGTGTCTGGATCTGACTGGAGTATTGATATCACCTTCTGTTTAAACTCGTCGCTAATGCTTATCTCCACGGCTCTAGCTCCCCAGAACCATCTAAACCTTTGCTTCATGTGCAGAGGAGTCCATGGATATGGTGGTTGAGGTTGCTGGGTAGCTCCGTTGTTGCCTGCTTGTGCAAAGGCTATTACTAGTGATGTGCCTATTACTGCAACTGCTATTGCTACTGCTATTAGGGCTACTAGCCTTCTATCCATTTACCTCACCTAGGTATGTATGTATATGTCTATGGTTTTAAAAGGGAGACTCACAGTTTGTGAATATGTATCAAGTAATTGAATGCTACTACAGGAGTCCGTAGTCTTGGAGAATCTTCTTAACCTTCTTAAGCTCTTCATAAACTTTGTAGCCTTCTGCTGTCAAGCTGTATATCCTGAACTTGCTCTGCTCCCTATAGGTTATCAGACCTCTCTCAACAAGTTCATCGAGAAGCTTCTTAAGCCTGTCATAAGGCATGTTAACAGCTGTTGCTAGTTTTGTTGGGTTCTGAGGCTCTTTAGAAAGTTCTTCGAGGATGTCTAGCAATATGCTTAGCCTATCCCTCTTCCTCCTAGCCATGAGAAGATACCTGAAGGGTGTGGTGAATTGCTAGAAGCACAGCTGCAACAGCTCTCACAGTCTCTGACACCAGCAGTATTGGGAAGAATCCTTGGAGAGCTGTTAACAGTACTCCAAACCCCCTAATGTAGTACGATAGCGATAGGATTGCTAGGAAAACTCTTGTCAACCCCCTAGCACTGAAAGCAACAACAGCTGTTGAGAGAGCACCAGCTAGTATATCTGGGGATGCAACAAGGAGTGGAATTAGAATGAATAGCTCTCCACCACCAAGCAATGAGTAGAGAAGTATGAGGAATCCAGCTACAGCAAAGGATGATGAGGCTACGAAGAGGGTTGCCGCAATCCTGGGATCTGGAGCAATTATTGAGAGTGCTCCGCAGAGTTGCCCTATGAGGAGGAGTAGTAGGAAAGCTGTGTATAGGAGTAGACTTTCAGCCCTAACCCTCCTATAGAGCTGTGCAAAGAGTGTGAAGAGGTAGATGAATGCAGCTACACTAACAACCTCTATGGCTAGCAGGATTACGGCGTGAATGTTCATGAGTAGCTTCACCAAGCACTATCTGCGAGGAGGTATAGCTATACATGTGGTGTTGTCAACAACGATCTTGACCGGTACAACAACAAAGCCTTGGTGCACCCTAAACACGTGTCCAACAACAGCTATGTGCTTTCCCTCAACAAGCCTAGCAACATCAACGCCCCTAACCTCTTCATAGCCACATCTATATACAGGCATAAAAAGTAGAGTAATACTCTCACCAGAGCCAAGCTTAAGGACAGTTAAAGCCCTTGGACCCCGAAGAGCAGTACCACTAAACTCAGCATTAGCACCACGAAAAGTTGCAAGAGCTCCAACACCAGGCAAGAACCTTGGCGCATCAGACGGGAAAACAGCGTCACCAGCACTAACCAAAACCTCTACACCCTCACGTGGAGCTGGGTAAAGAAGGTAAACAGCTAAAGGCCATGCAATAGCCAGCACAATGCTGAGTATAAGCATGATTAGAGTGGCTCTACGCATAGTTATTGAACCTTAAACCAGATGCCATATAATGGTATATCTCCAAACAACTCTTTTCTCTGAACCTCACAAAATGTGAGCACAGCTTATATAAACTAGATAAAGCACTGGCATTACCCTACAACATTGTGAGTCATACTCAAAGCTTAGGGAAGCAGCTTGGCATCACCAGGTGCAGGTCCATCCCTGGACACAACTGTATTTTGATTATTGATTACAAAAACAGGTTCTTCATGAAGTTAGTCTAGGCGTTGTCCTGGGCTTGGAGATTAACGCTTCTTAGCCTATTCTCACAATCTTTAGTGCTATATCCTTCTCCACAGTCCCTACATATATTCTTGCAACACCGTTTATTATCCTTATCTCCTCAACCTTTATGATCTGCCCTGTGTATGTGTTCCAGAACTCAACCTTGTAGACACCGTCTTCCAAGCCTCTAACCTCTACAGAGACGTTCTCTGCCGGCTCAATACTGCGTCTAGCTATGACTGTGTTCCACCAGTTGTAGTCCTTGTTTCTTATCCACAGCATGGCGAAGGTTTTGTTGCCAACGGCAAACACATCTACTTTTGCTGATTTGTATACAGCGTTTTCAAATGTTATGTAGTCCCATGAGAGCCAGTCGCAGCCAAGATTACTAACCTTTACTATGTGAGTGCCTGGTTCTAGAACAACCTCAACATCAATGTTGTACTCATTCCTCACAGCATTGCTTTCACCATCCTTGTCAGGAAGCTCAACAACCTTCTCAAGAGCGTTATCAACGAATATCGCTAGCTTTGCACCTGCTCTGCCAACTGAGTTCACATGTATTATCATCCTCCCCCTATCAAGCATTGTCACAGCGAACACAGGATTCAAAGCATTTTGGCTATGGCAAGTCCCGTAGATGAACCCGCTTAGCAGGTCTAGCCTTCCAGTAACTGTTCCGTTAGGGTATATAACGAACTTATTCTCCCTTATTCCAGTGCCCTGCACCCAGCCAGCTAGTGGGTATAGTGTGATGCTGCCTGGTCTAGAACCAGACGTTTCTACAGAGACGCTAAGCCTCTTCAAACCGCTTCTGGCAGGGTCTACTTCCTTGAGGAACTCATGCAGTGCTCTGAAGTGGTACCACAGATCGTAGGGATCTATCTGTGTATCCCACCACCAACTCATTGCAGATACCGGGGAGAGGCTGAAGACAGAGCTCCACAAACCTTCGTGAAGTCCAACACCTCTTGTATCCCTAGACCACAGAGGTATCTCACCCTTTGATAGACCTGGTCCACCAATCCACCTCCAATCAACACCAAACTCTGTCACTATAACAGGCTTCCCATACATGCTTCTAAGCGTGTTAACGATTGCTGTAATGGCTGTGGCAATATCTTTGAACCCCTCAGGTCCGTACCTATGAACATTGATAACATCTATAGTCTCTATCTCCCAGACTCTAGGTTCAGAGCTGTAGTCAGCTAAGCTAATTGTTACAATCCTTTTGTATGGATCTATAGACTTGATGAAGTTGCTAACCTCCTTTACCCAGTTAAGGAACTGCTCCCTAGCGTTGAAGAAGTTTGTTGTTAAGTCAACTTCGTTTACAAGCTCCCATGCTAGTATATGTGTTGAGTAGCCCCACCTAGCGATTATGTACCTAACCTTATCCTTGAAAATCCTTATAGCTACCGGGTTGCTCCAGAACTCCTCAGGGCTTTTGATAATTCCACCCCTAGCAACATTGTATGGATTGCTACTCCAGTTATCAGCTAACTCATTGTGCCACATAAATACGAGGATTATGTATATATCGTACTTCTCAGCAAGCCTAACAATCTCATCAATTGCAGCTGCATCTACCTGGCTATACTGGTGTAGCTTGCTCCACTCAAGAGTTAGAGCCCATGGAACCAGACCTATTCTAACAACCTTAATACCACTCTTATTCAGCTTCTCAAACCACCTCTCATAAAACGAAACGGCTGTTGCTCTGTTAGGGGGCCATGCAAGGTCTATTCCAAGCATGATCATGGACTCCCTGTTATCGAAGACTATGAACCCCTTATCCCTATCAATCCTTGCAAAACCTCTTCCAGCAAAACCCCTAGCAACAAACTCTACAGCACTGCTCTCAACAGTGTTTCCCTTCCCATCAGTAGCCTTCACAACAACTCTGTGAACACCTTCCTCAATAGGTGATACCCTAGCAACCCAGAACCCCTCACCACGCCCAACATCCTCGTAATAGAATGCCGGTACAGCAAGCACAGAACCACTAGGTGTGTAAACATATGCCCAAACATCAACCTCGTTAGTATCATAAGGATTCGAGTAGCTTAGACCAGAGATACTGAACCTAATCTCAGCCAATCCATAGACAGGAACCTCACTAGGAACACTCAAGAATGTGACTCCAGCCCCGAGCCTTGTCTGCACTGTCCGAGTAGGCGAAGTTGATGAAGATGTCTGCGTCGTAGAGGTCGTAGACGCAGTAGTTGAAATTGTTGGTGATGGACTGGATACAACTATAGATGTTGTTGTCGAAGTTGTTGCAACAGATTTTTGAATCGTTGTTGAAGGAGATTCTGTGGGTGAGGATGTAATAGTCAAAGTCTTTTCACCTCTCCAGAGAAACACAGAACCAAAAGCTATTATAATTATTATAGCCACAGCAACAGCCACTAAAAACCAGCGAGAGAACTTCATACACAGCACCAGCAAAACCAAAACACTTTCAGGAAAATATAAGCGCTTCTCTATCAAAACCCTAAGAACATTGATAGGTCTTCAGCAAGACACAAACCCTTTTTGTAGTAGAGCTAGAGAAACTATGAAAATAGCCTGTATTGGTGCTTACAAATTCCATGGCTTTGAATGAGAGGAAAAATGTTTTGGTTCAAAAGGGTTCTAGTCTGACCTCACATAAATACCTATTGGTATGCGATATGTGCAAGACCCTTGTGCAACATACTGAATATTGCTAAGAGCTATGTAAACATATTCAGGGACATTATAGGTACTACTGCTACACGCACCTTGATTGCAAATCGAGCCATAGATAAACATTGATGAGCCCTCCATATTAATGTCAACACCGAGCCCTGACAAGAATGCTATTAGTATTGTTGCTGAGGCAGAGGTAATTCCAAGAGGTTCTGCAAGCATACAACCAAGTACCGCAACTATAGCGCCTACAGGTATACCAATCTCTACATCAGCACCACAAGTATCAATACCGCGAAAGATATTTTCAAGTTGAATACAATCTAGTGAAGACGAAGGAGGTTGTAATGTTTTTACAAACTGCATCGTTATACCACTAGACAGATTATTCATTATCGAGTCTGGTGGTTTAGTACCTATGGCACCTCCATTAATTTCGCTAGAAGTTAACCATACATAAGCCATATAGGCTCTCACTTCATCCTTATCGTAGTAACATGTATAGGATGAAATTTCTGGAACCCAATAACATGTGTAAAGCTTTAGGAATTCCGTTACTGGTCTACCCCAAATATATATCCATCCCCACCTCATAGCATCAGCAAACACTACTAGGACGAATCCGTAGTGCCTACCCCTAATTGTTGCTCCAACAATGGTTACAGTAGCGTCAGGAGCTAATCCCTTTGATATCTTCTCATAGATATTACCAAATCCGTAAGTAAGTTTGAAGTCGATAGCTGCACCCTGGTACACAATTGCAACACCTAATCCAACACCTGCTGAGCTTGAATTGCTTTTGATATTGTTGTAAAGTATTGCTATAGGTGTTTTCATGACCAGTACTCCGTTTTCTGTGTAGCTGAAGAAGTCTGGTGGTAGTGTTGATGTTAGGTTCTCAGGTTTGACAGTAGCTAATACTTTTTCGCATGAGCATAGGCAATCTGTTTCTGTATCCTTCAATGCTATGACTTGGCAGCTACATCGCCAGTTAGGTCCTAGAAGTTGCTGAAGTTTATCGACTTGGCATAGCCCTGACCGAGCCTTTGTCACGGGCATCACAGTTGTTCTTGTTGATTGTTCCTCTATAACTGATTCCACGTTTGATGGCATAAACATTATCTCTCTCCTCTCTATAGGCACTAACTGCGGTATCTCTCTCCTCAATGCTAGTGTGTATTGCAATGCTCTAGGTTTTTCAAGTAGGTTTAGGGGTATTGGCAAGGAGTTTATGTAAAAGTTTTCACCTGCGCTTATAGTCACTATCAGCCCTACCTCAGTAGTTTTAATAACATTTTCAGGCACATTGCGTTTGCTTAGCGATTCCCACCACTTCTTCAAACCAGGTTCAAGGAGTTTGTAAGGTATGAAAATTGTTGATGGAAGTCCTCCAAAACACTTAAACGCTATTAGAGTTGCTTGTTCAGGCTCTATAAGCTCAATCTTTATGCATGTCTCTCCAAGCCTTAGCAACAGATATTGAGGATCTGTAAAGTGTATGTAGATGCCGGGTTCAGCAGGCGATTTAATGACGTATAGAACAATGTATAGAGCTGTTACTACTAATGCAATTATTAGAGCAACACTTGAAAGTGCGATTAAAATGCGTCTATCTCTAAAACATCATTGGGCTCAGCCCCAGCAACACTTCTTAATCAACACATGCATTTATATCCTTATCCCAATGCCATGCCAAAGTTAGGGAAATCACAAGCTTAATCAGGATTAAAATCTTCAAAACCTAATCCTTCTCTAGAATTTGTTACAGTGGTTAAAACAAAGAAGTTTTCATTGATGCGTAGGGTGCTTGTGATGATGGGATGGGGGCTGATAAGTGATGAATTTCATGGGGGCTGAAGCAAGTACTCCACAGTATTAACATCGCAACAACTAGTTACTGTAGTACATGACGCAATTGCTGCGATGATTCGGCCACCTAGTAACTGGTATGTGATGATACTTGTAACTGCTAAAAGCATTCAAGTCTTAGAAAGAGGTCTTGCATGGCTGTGGAGAAGAAAAATAAAAATTATTTTTATTCAGGTTTTTATCTGGATGTTTGTTGTGTTTAGCTGCATTCTGGGTAGTCGTCTGGTACTTTTGCTCTGAAGTATTTCCCGCTTGCTGGGTCCTGGAATAGACCTATCTTTACTCCTTTCCTACCCTTAGGAGCTAGGCTCCAAACCTTCTTAGGCACCAGCTCCTTCTCAACACCCTCAGGAGTCTTAACCTTTACGGGTTTTGTGCATGCCATACCGATTTCACCGTGTAAGTAGTAGTGATACCAAGGTTTATATACATGGTGTTTGGGTTTGTGTTAACAGGCTTCTGATTAGCTTTATCAATACGCTTCTTTTTTGACTTAGTCAAATGTAATACAATTTGTTCTGCTTTTCTCAATGTTTTGAAAAGGTTTCGCATTTCGCTAACTGCAAGTGGTTTTAGGGGGATGGATACTTGCAGTGCTTTAATATGCTGTGTGGTATCCCCTAGGCTTTGTAATCATTATGCCTGCTCTCATAGCTTGGTAGTATGTTTGTGGTGTGTATAGAGCTAACCCAATTGCTATTGGTAATGCTATTGCTAGAGCCTCTATAGAGCCAAGCATTAACGGTGCTACAACGGCTACTACTATAGCCAGTGCTTTTCCTGCTCTCCATGTCCCGACACCTCTCCTAAGCCTCCCAATGTTTGGTCTCTGCATAAGCTCTGTAAAGAAGTTTCTGGGTGTGTTCAGAGCCCTTTCATAGGCTGTGCAAAGAGCTTCTAAAGTATCTGAAGAGCTTTTCTTGCTTAGCTCAACACCTTTGCATAGCTTGAAAACTTCTAGACCAAGACCCTTAACAGCTTCACTCACCCCCTTCCCAACATCTTCATTAACATCCAGCATCAGAAGCTTCCTAGTCTTAACAGCTTCATCCTGAGCATAGTGGAGAGCTCTACCAAGTGCAACTCCAGAGAGCTTCATATCCCCTCTCCTAGCATAGAGAAGAGTTAGATTGTAGTAGTACCTAACAAGAGCCTCATCAACTGTGTAATGCTTCGCACAGCTAACTCTCCTCCTAATCCTTATATCTCCACCCCTACCAAACCTCAGCACATAGGTGACAACCCTATCAGGAACCTCATCAGGCTCAACGACACCCCTAAAAAGACCCTCCAGGAAAACCCTGTCAATGTTCCACAACCTCAAACCCCTCAAAAACATCTCGAAGGGCTTGCGAAGTTAACGCTTGTGAATGCTCCAGGTAGGTAAGCATTGCTCTTCCAAGCCTCTAAACACCCAAAATAATGTTTTGAGTTTACTAGGGTACAGCAAGAAGATTATGGTATGGATGCAATGCAGTTTCGTGCTTCCACCTCACGTGTTTTATGGTATACAACGGGTTTCCATAAGTTTTAGCCTCTGTGAGAACGGTGAGGGTCCTAGCAATAGTGCTTCAAAGTTGCTCTATAGATTTAACCACTTCTAGGCTATAAATGTGGTGAAGGCTGAGAAACGGTGTGAGCATCTATATAATGATGAACCTTAGCATAATGTACCTGAATGCTACTTTCATATCGAATTGCTGGGAAACTATGGTCATTGAGTATTGTTTATGGGTAGCGTAATTATCATTGTAATAAAAGCTTATAAGCTGTGATTTTTGCTTATATGAATGGAGATTCATATGAAGGGACTAATAGTGTGTGTATGTCAAGGTACATGTCCATCATTTCAAAAAATGAATGTCTTTGAGGTTGTAAACTACTTTAGAAGAAATAATAAAGTGAATTTCGCAGTGATACATCCTCAGCTCTGTGCTAGTGATGGAGACAACTTCTGGAGGGTATTGCTAGGTAAGCAAGAACTTATAGATAAGATTGTTGTTGCTGGATGCGCTCCTGAGATACAGAAGAAAATGTTTAGATGGGTTTTCAAAGAGTTGGGTTTTGATGAGTCGAAGTTTGTGGGTGTAGAGATAAGGAATATGACTACGGAGGAGGCTATCAAGGCTATTGAAAATGTGTTGTAGAAAAAGAACCTTAGTGTTGAGCCATGGCGAAGAACTGGTACCCGATAATAGACTATAGCAAGTGCATAGGTTGCCTAACGTGCTATAACTTCTGTCCTCATAAAGTCTTTGAAGTAGGTTCTGACGGAAAACCAGTTGTTGTAAGACCTGAGAACTGTATAGAGCTATGTAGGGGTTGCCAAAGAATTTGCCCTGTAGAGGCCATAACGTATTTCGGGGAAAAGAAGTAGCTAGATACATAACTTAGGCACATTTTTCTTCACAATCAATTTTCACTAGTAGAGTGCTCCTCGGTGTCACTAGGTTGGGTGAAAAGATTAAGCTGGTAGATCTGATTAATGAATTGCGAGAGAAAGGTAAGTGCATAATTGGTGGTGAGCTTCCTGCAGAAGCTGATAGAGTTATTGAGTTAGGTATTGAAGGAGTCGATGAAATTACTCGCATACTCAAGCACTTGGCTAAACCCAATAAGCTCAAAATACTTTTACTACTCTATAAAAATAGTGCATTACCAGTTTGCATAATCTCTTACGCTCTGAAGCTAGATCAAACACTTATATCACATCATCTAAGAAGCCTTGAGGAAGCAGGACTAGTTACTTTTGAGAGAAGAGGGAAATTCAAATTCTATAAGTTAACAGAAGTCTCGCAGAGACTCTTAGACGCAATACTTAACGTGTTTAAAAAGGAGTAGAAAGTGGCAAGATGTTGTTGGAGCTGGATGGAA
>JAPWUB010000075.1 GCA_028275745.1 Desulfurococcales archaeon
TTTCAAGTAATTTACTTGCTTCAGCTTCTATACTACACACAGTCTGTATTGCTATTCTTCTGATGGGTCCTGCGCTCTTTATTTTATCAATTGCTTCTAGAACTTTGTTGCATGGAACTGCTATGACCAGGTTCTTTTCATGCTCTAAAACTTTTTTGTATAGTGGTATCCATTGTTCTGAGCTGCAGTCTTTTCCTTCAATCTCCATTTTTGCTCCTGGAACCCATTGGATTCCATTCAATTTCTCAATTTTCAATATGTAGTCTATGTGTGGTAGTTCCCCGGGTCCATCAAGATGGTATATTGTGTGGTCTAATCTATTACAATGCTCTTCTAATATTGGTAATACAAATTTTTGAAATAGTTTTGGTGATAGCATTGCAGAGAAATCGCATTGAATCGGATACCACCTCAGAGGACTCCACAGACCCATCCAAGCTGATGTACCATGCTGATACTCTTTAATAACATCATAAAGCTTATCATAATAAACATGCCAAAGATCTAAAAGCCTCCAAGAAACCTCCTCAACCCTCCTAGAATTAAAATACATATCCCTAACAAGATTCTGACCACCCCTCAAAGACACCAACACATCATGAACACCACCTAGATCTGTGAAACCTACTATGAAGTTATTCTTTTTGCCATGCCTTAGCGCTAATTTTGTAGCTTCTAACGTCTTTTTCCATAGGTAATTCTCTTCGTTGAATTTAAGTATTTGGGTAACGGTACTCCAATCTTTGGCTTCCTTAAAATCTCCTAGAGCACCAAACCAAGCGGTTGCACCTTCATATTGTGTAGTATTACTTAAGATAAAGCCTGGCACTTCTATCTCATACTCTTTGAAAACTAGTTTGGCACCAAGATAACCAGCAACAACACCTGGTCCAAAATTGATCCATAGATTTGGATAAGCATCAATAAGAAATAGTGTTTTTCCACACCACTCAATAAACTTTTTAACAGGCTTCTCTAAATTGTTAATGTCTTTAACAAATCCCCAATGCCATTCATAGTATAGACTCCTCCATTCTTGTTCAAACCCTTGTTTAGGAGAGTGTATTTGTATTAGAGGTCTTTCTAAATTCCCTTCCCACCAAGCCTTGTAAATCTCAACATTGAAACTATGTTCACCTTTAAGCAGAAATACATCACCACAATAACTTGTTTTATCTTTTCACAATTATAAATTCAAGAAAATTTAAAACCTAACTTCAAAATATATTTGTAATAAGGTGAAAATGTGTCTGTAAAATCTAAAGGTGTTCCTGCCTCCATATTTGTAATAGCTTTAGTTGTGATTGCTATAATAGCGGGAGTTTCAGGATATATCTTGGCACCAAAACCCACGCCAGTTGCTCCAGCAACAATTACAGTTCCAACTACGGTAACAGTACCGACTACAGTAACTTTGACTACTACTGTTACTCAGACTCCAACTTTGCCTGGTACAGGGTTAACTATATATTGGATTGGTGGGGGAGCTGGTGATCCATTTGATGCAAGGCTATATAAAGGTGCAACGGATGCTGCCACTCTTTTAGGAGTAAAATTGATTTATGTTCATACTGAGTGGGATCCCGAAAAAATGGTTGAAGAATTTCGTAGAGCAATAGCAGCTCGTCCTGATGGTATTGTTGTTATGGGGCATCCTGGTTATGAGTCTTTAGCACCGTTATTTGAAGAAGCCGCTAAGAATGGTATACTTGTAACTTTGGCTAATGTAGATATACCAGAGCTTAGAGAGAAGTACTGGTATACTGGATATGTTGGTCAAGACTTATATCAATCTGGATATACTCTTTGTGCAACAGCTGTTGAAAGATATAAAGACGTTCTTAAGCCTGGGGCACGTGCAGCAATATTCTCTGGGAGTTGGGAACAACCTGCACGTGCACTTCGTGCTGTAGGATGTGAAGATGCATTAAAGAAAGCAGGGTTAGTTGTTGATAGAGTTTCGCATCCACCTCAAGTCTACGGTAACCCATCTGCAGGGACAACATATGTAACAGGTTATCTAGCAGCACACCCTGATGTAAAGCTAATAGTATTCGATGGTGGTGGTACTACCGCTGCCGCTGCTGATTATATGAAGGCAGCAGGTAAGAAACCAGGTGAAATAATAGTTATAGGATTTGACTTAACGCCAGGATCTGTGAGCGGTATCAAAGATGGGTATCTACAGATGGTTATAGATCAACAACCATATCTCCAAGGATTTCTAACTGTTTTAAACTTAGTGTTGAGTAAGAAGTACGGATTCCAAGGCCTGTATATAAATACTGGAGGAGCAATTGTAGATAGTAGCAATGTAGGGGTAGTAGAGAAATTAGTTATGGAAGGATATCGCTAAATTTGGGATTAAATAAAACCATTTTTAATTTTGTTAAAAATTTAAATCTTTATTGATAAATAGTTTAATAACGCTATAAGTGGGGGATCTTATGTGAGCAAGAGATATATTGTTGAAATGCATGACATCATTAAAAGATTCGGTTCTGTAGTAGCACTTAGAGGAGTAGATTTTTATGTACAAGAGAATGAGGTTGTAGGTCTTGTTGGAGATAATGGTGCAGGTAAATCTACTCTTGTAAAAATATTATTTGGTATTTATGCACCAGACGAAGGAGAGATTATTATTAAAGGTAAGAAATTCAGAAAATTGAATCCTAAATTAGCTTACGAGCTAGGTATAATTCTTGTACATCAAGAACGCATACTATGTGGAAATCACCCTATATGGAGAAACGTTTTTATGGGTAGAGAACTTACAAATAAGTTAGGGTTTCTAAAAATTAATGAGATGAAGAAAATCACTTACGAATGTTTATCTCAGTTAGGGTTAACGAGAATGCAGGTTGAAACCCCAGTAAAATATCTTTCAGGTGGGTATATGCAAGGTGTACAAATATCTAGGGCTCTTACATTTGAAGCTGATTTAGTTGTACTAGATGAACCAACGATTGCATTAAGTCTTGTAGAAACACAAAGAGTTCTTGAATATGTAAATAAATTAAGGAATAAAGGTAAATCATCGATATTCGTAAGCCATAATATTTACCATGTATATCCTGTTGCAGATAGATTTGTAATATTAGATAGAGGTAGGGTTGTAGCAGAGTTCTATAAAAAAGATTTAACACCAGAAGATCTTGCTGAGATTATGATCTCTATAGCTAGAACAGGTAGTGTTCCAGAAAAATATCAGAAATTAAACTTAAAATTAACTTATGGAAAAGGCAGTTTTAGTTAAACGATTTCATGAGTGGTTTAAATGATAGAATCATATAAGGATGCAGGAGCGGCAAGATTAATAAAGATATTATCTGAATACAAACTGCAGATCATTATAACAGCTATATTCTTATCGTTATGGCTTGTTTTCTACATTATAAACCCACCAGCTCTTAGTAACGTATTCACATACTATTCTATTGCAAGTGTTGCGCCATTTACAGTTCTCCCAGCTTTAAGTCTTACATTAATTATAATAGCAGGAGAGATAGACTTATCTTTCTCTTCAATAATGGCTTTAGGAGCATTAATAACTGCTCTGACATGGCAAGCATTGGGAGAGGCCTCACCTCTTGGAGTAATACTAGGTTTGCTAGCAGGGTTAGGAGCAGGATTACTGAATGGGGTATTGGTATGCAAGTTAGGTATACCGTCATTAATTGCAACAATAGGTACAATGTTCCTATGGAGAGGGGTAGTTTTAGTTATAACACAGGGATTTAGTATTCCTTTAGGAATGTATAGAGGTTCTGCAATTTTTAATATATTGGTGGGGAGAGTATACGGAGTTCCAGTTCATCTTCTATGGACCATTGGATTAGCTATAGTATTCTGGCTTATTTTAAATAAACATAAGTTTGGTGCATATATTTACTACGTGGGTGATAATCGTACAGGAGCTCAAATGGTTGGTATTAATATTCATAGAGTATTAATATCCTTATACGCTGTACATGGAGTAATAGCAGCTTTTGCAGGAATTATAGATACGCTTGAAATGGCAACATTTTGGCCAACTTTAGGAGACATCTATATGTTGAAATCTGTGGCAGCAGTTGTAGTTGGAGGAACACCTGTTACGGGTGGAGTAGGTACAATTTATGGAACTTTCATAGGAGGATTAATACTTGAGTTCATTGAGATGGGGGTATTGACATCGGGAGTAACAGGTTTTTGGATACAATTAGTACACGGTATAGTTATAATAATAGCTCTAGCTGCACAAGGAATACTTAGAAGAATAGAATTAGCTAAAGTGAGATTACTAAGGATACTTACTGAGGAATCAGAAGAGAAATAGATGAGTAATTATTATTGATTTATGTTTCAAACCTATAACCATGAATATCTATTTATAATATAATAGCATATAGCACTAGCCTTATACTTAAAAATTGATATTTAATTCTAAACTAAACAAATCTCTTCACATTATGGAGATTTCTTCTACAATAGGTTAATGTATTATTAATGAAGAATAAACACTGTGAGTTAATGTTTTCTTGCCATTGATCTTGACGGTAACTGTAAACCTAGCAATTCTCATCAGGATCTTATACTTGATCTGTTTATCAATACTCATAACATTTATAGACGTAGTGCACCACCAAAACCTATGTCCTTGTCTCTACATATTTAGTGCTCTGGTAGTCTGTAGAATAGATTGTCTGTAAGTATTTTGATATCCTCTTCGCTAAGGGTGTTTCCCAGGTCTTTAACTGCTTTCTGAAGTACTT
>JAPWUB010000076.1 GCA_028275745.1 Desulfurococcales archaeon
AGCGCTAGCAGTATGTACAAAGCTCTTAATGAACCATCGGAGAGGACGTTGCGAGGCATCTCATACTCCTTATCAAATATTCTTGCCTCTTGTAGCTGTTTCCAGTTTCATAAAGGTTTATAAGGTTTGACATTGTTAGGCATCTTGATGAGGTTCCCTGTGAGGGGTGAAGAGCCCGCAGAGGGCTCTCCCCAAGGGCAGCAACCCAAGATGTGGGGTCCCAGGGGTGGCCCTGAACGCCCCTAAGGCATATGCAGACCCGAGCGGGGTGCAGGGGAAAGGAGATGATGCGATGAAAAACATCAAATTATATAAAATTATATGAGAGCTGAACCCCTCTCCAGATCTAAGAACGTGTATCTCTACCTTCTCGTTACATCCTTCAGCAAATTCCTTATTAATGTCTGACACAATATGAGGGCTTCGCAAAAGTATGTATGTCGCGTTCCAGCCTAGATCATTCAAGATATTTACTGGGTACTGCCTGGCGTAAACGGCATTCGAGACTAGGTAGCCAAATCCACATGATTTTGTGTCACAGCTCTGTATCCCCAGCCCATACCTGTCATAGCTGTAGAGTCTAGCCTCAGGCAACACATTAGCACTCTTAACAGCGTCAATAACATCTATTCTTGTAACGGCTGGGGATGTGCCAATGTTCCACGGAACCTCAACATCATTTATATATACCTTCACAGAGCCATGCTCAAACCTAGCAACGCGCCTCACATTAGCTTCGCCCGTAACACTAATTGCAATATCTTGATCTGTGTCGTAGAATGGGAATAGATTTCGCGGATCGGAAAACCTTGCTATACTCATTAATGGTTCTAGAAAGTGAACATCGTTCCCGTACTCCTCGCCCAAGACACGAAATCTGTGGAAGTAACCTGTAAAAGCTATTGCATCAAGAATATTTGATTTCCCAGAAGCTGGAGGACCTATAAGAACAGTTGCATCGCCTAACACCATCTCAATACGTTTTAAACTCTTGAAATTCTCAATAGCAATCCTCAACCCATATCCACCGACACAGCCATAACCCTAAGACTCTCACAAAAATAAATCCTTAGCAATACAGCTGCCTTGCCAAAGACATAGCTCTAATAGAAAGCAAATTCTCTGTTGAGATATTCCTTAAAGAGTTTCAAATCTTTAAAGGTTTAGGAACCGGGCTTGAGGATGCTGTTTACACTCCTTCGCATGTCTTCTTAGCTAGAGTTGGTAAAGGTTGTAGCTGTAGTCACGTAGTTGATGAGGGTAATGAGAGTGATGATTGCTAGGGCTTAGGGCTTGGAGCGGGTGACACATTTATAACCTTGATCCCTAGCACCTTCTCTATAACCCCTGCTTTCTTTATAATTGCTGTGTCGAGCGTTGCGAAGTACTCGACATGATCGGAGGCTTGCTTAGCGTAGATTAGGTGTAGGAGATCAAGTGTAGGTATCTGCAGTTCAGGAGCAAACTTTAGTGCTTCAGCAAATTTGTGAAACACTTTTATGTTGGCTATTCCATGCATAGCCTCTACACCTAGCAAACCTTCTGTATCCGAAATAAATGTTAATGGGTGTGGAAGCTCCAAGATACATTCTTCTACAATTATGCGTACTTTAAGCACTTTAGTTGATGCAAGATCTCTGAGTTCTGGTGGAAGCTCAATAGCATCTATGTTTCTCGATATGTATGAATAGAATTCTACAAGTGTGAGAGGAGAACCATAGAATCTTTCAATACCTAACTCTTGCAGTTTCCTTATTATAAGTTTGGCATTAGTGTGATTTTTATCTTGTGGAAAGCAGTAACCGATAATAACGTTTGTGTCTAGATATGCCATTACCTCTTTTCCCGCTCCTCAAGCATCTCCTCCACAATATTCAAAGGCTTTCTAGCGACTGGTTTGAGACCAGCGATGCGCATTATCTTGACTATGTAATCCACGAACTCATCCTCTGAGACATTGCTTCTCCCTGTCCACTTAACACCCAGAACAATGCCAAACCTTTTGTAGGGGAAGATCTCAACAAGCTTCTGCCACAGCTCAAGGGCTTGCTTAGCATCTAAATCAACAACAAGCCTTATCACATATCCATAATCAGGATCGCTATAGATCATAATGCTGCGTAGAACATCTTTTCCAGCAATACTAGCTATTACGGTGCGTATACTCAGGCACAGCCCCTCCAATAATCTCTGTGAGGAACCTTCTTGAGAAGTTGATGTGTAGAAAACTGTAGAGGTAGTAATGTTTTCGAGAAGCCTTGATACAGGCTCTACACTACTCTCTACAACACTACCATATGTTATTGATGTTGGTATTGCATAGCTTAGCTCCAAATATTGTTGACTATTGAAGCTCACTCTCTACACCCCCTCAAGAAGCTTTTTAAGGACATCACCTCCACTCTCTATAAATCTCAATACCTTCTCCCTCTCATCCCTATAAACAACCTCAATCCTGTAGAGATTCTCCTTCTCACCAGGTCTATACGAGCTATATACAGGCGTTATCCTTATGTAAAGCCATTTAGTAGGTGATGCTGGGTCTCCGTCCTCAAGAGCAAAACCTGCTTCAACCATTCTAAGGTTATACCCCAGCAGATCCAGAGCCTCAATCCTATTACTACTAAATTTAGGGCTTAGAGATGCAGATGCTATCACTATCGCTTCGCATGGTATCAATGTTTTCTGAAGATCTATACCAAGATTTTTAAGAACCTCCCACACATCTTGAAAAGCTAGAGCAACTTCTCGCGCATCTGAACCTTCTACACCAAGACTTCTCCTACTAAAATCATAATCAATCCTAATATTACCCTTAATGGCAATAACATTGGGTGGTATAATAGGGGTTATAGAGGCACCTCCAAGACCAGACCTTGCAAAAGCAATTGCATATCCCTTCCTGGATAAGTGTGTTAAAAGCAGAATAATGTCAGGGTCAAGCATAAACGTAGTCGCTATACGAATCTGTTGAATAGTGATCTCCACCACGAGCCACCACTACAGGTATATCCAAAAGATTTAGCTCTCCACACCACCATATAGTGTTGAACAGCATAAAAAGTGTATGTAAAGCCTTGGAAAGCATTTGCATAGCTGTACAATGCATCAATAAGGTTAAGGCGATGCTCAGAATTCATAGGAGTACTCAATAACTTTCTCGTTGTGAAAAAGGAACTGCACGAAAACTCTCTATAATGGTTTCAATGGCTTGTACAATCCTTGAAAAGCCCATACCGTTTTGCTCCTACTGCTTGTTGCTGAGAGGTTCTTGTCTGAGGGTAGGGAGCTTATTGATAAGAACCCTGTTCAAGCATGTGAAAAACTTTATAAAGCTGCTGAAGAGGCTGTAAAGGTTCTTGCAATAACCCTTAACCTTGAGGAAGCTAGAAAAGCTTTCGAGTCTGGTGGTTGGTGGTCAAAGCTTCTTGAGAAGGCTACTCAAGGCATAGCCAAAGCTCTCGGCATTAAACAGTTTATTCTCTGGTGGGATTCTGCATACAAGCTACATGTAGATGGTTTTCACGAAGCTAAGTTGAGTAGTGAGGATGTTAAGGAGAGATATGAATACATAGAGGAAATGGTGAACCTAGCCAAGAAAGTACTGAAAAAGCATAGCACAGCACATGTTCAGAGCTCAACATATCAAGAATGACAATATTTATTCATTGGCTGCCTACACCTATTCGCTACGGATTCATGTGTTTGGAAGTATTTTTACTGGGAAAAGCTTTCTATAATGTAGTGGGTGATGTGTTGTGGACGTGGCTTCTAAGCTTAGGAGGCTGGAGGTGAAGAGAAAGCTGGTTAAACTGCTATACTCTGAGAAAGTAGCGTATATAACTGTAGAGGAGTTTGAGGGGCTTCGCAAGGAGATGAGCAAGGAGCTCGAATCTCTACGATAATTAATGCAGCATACCCACTTCCACTAACAGGCATAGGTGTTGACACTGACTTACTTAAAGCCATTACTCAACTTAGATGAACTGAGAGCAAACAGCATATCACTATTCAAATAAGCTCAATACACCTTAAAACCTCTTCCTGAAACCTAGCACCAGAGCTCATTTAATAGCATCCCCAAGCTCCAACAGATATCAACAGGGTTAAAGGCTAAGCATCTCTTCAGAGCTTCACAAATATTCTTTGCTGAAGCATTTTCCTTGTAATTATTGAGCTGTACACAATACCTGTGCTAACACGAAGCAATGCCTGCAATCTTTAAGTGTTGATGTGAAGGGATGAGAAAGGGTTTAGAGCCGCAGATAACTGTCTTGTGCATATGCAGATCTCCTGCATATTGTTGCAGGTATCTATACGATCTATGACTATGCACTCACAGCTTTCGCTTTTCAGATCTTCATGAAGAAATATGCTAGCTATACATGGTATTGAGAGCGAGCTTGAAGAGATGTTTAGGGTGCAGGGAGTGAGGTGAGGTGAGCATGTAATAAAGCTCTATGAGATGTATACACTTAATTATGTAATTTGATGAGCAGTTTATATACCTAAGCACTATTTAACATCAGTTAGTATTAGAAGAGCAAACTATTTTATGGTGTTTGAGGTTCATGGGTGCTCAGGTAGTTTTAACAGTTCCTCCTCCTGTACCATCACCTTCGCAAGCAGTTAGCGGTAGGCTAACAGGGTCTCGCCTTTATGTAGCTTTCCTAGAGTTTCTTAGGCCATGGATTGAGCGTGTAGTTGACAACCCTAGAGCTGT
>JAPWUB010000077.1 GCA_028275745.1 Desulfurococcales archaeon
AGCCCTAAACATCTCAAGCACCATCATACTAATCACAGCATCATCACCCCCTCATAAAATACACCCAGTACTTACACACCTTATCTCCATTCACCGCCAATAACAATTAATGGCTAGACTCATATATTGAGTGTTCTATGACTTAGAAAATACTGTCATGTTCTAATCATTAATAGAATACCAAGGCGAAGTAAAACAATTGCAGAAAGAGGTATATGGGTAATAATAGCTAAAGATTAGCACAATAATGCAAAACCTAAAGGCGATGTGTCAAGGCATAGCAACACCGTTCTTCAAATTTATATATCCATGCAATTCAATAAATTGAAAGTGTAACAAACATAATGTTACTAACCTGAAATTAAGTCAAATAGAGTTATTATAGCAAAAACTTATATAGAAGATGCAAGTACTGTATGTTCTTGGTGTAGTTTGAAATGGTGTGCAAAGTAAAAGAATTAAAGAGGTTGACTGAGGCTGTACTGCTTATAGCTGTAAGCTTAATGATTATATCTCAATTCTATGTTGTGCAAGGGCAACAGATACCAAGAGAAGATACCGTGTTTATGATTGGTGTTGAATGGGGTACTATAAGAAATATGAATCCTTATAGCGGTAACCCAACACCATTATGGGGCTTTGCATATCTGCCACTATTTACATACTCTGCACTGAAAGATGTGTGGATTCCTACAATAGCTGAGAGATATGAATTTGTAGACCCACGCACTATCAGAATCTATATTAGGGCTGAGGCGACGTGGAGTGATGGAACCCCAATAACTGCTTACGATGTTGAGTACACTTACTATGTAACTCAGCAAGTTGGTGTAGGTCCTGGAGCTGGTTGTGGTGATTATGTGGAGTATATGAAAGCAGTTGGAGATAAAGTTGTAGAGGCTAGGATAAAGGATCCGCCGAGAAACTACTACTCATTCCTAAGCTGTGCTCTCAACTTCTGGCCGCTTCCAAAGCATGTTATACAGCCAATATTTGAGAAGGGAGGTAAGGACGCTATAACTAAGTGGGATAATGTAGACCCAGCCACGCAAGTTGTATCAGGACCCTATAAAATATACTACCACTCCCCAAGCGATAGAATTATACTTGCTAGGTTTGATAATTGGTGGGGTAGCAAAATATTTGGAATTCCAGCTCCAAAGTACATAGCACACTTACTCTATGCAGATAACCCTGCTGCGAATGCCGCTTTAGAGGCTGGCGATGCTGATTGGGCAGGGACATTCATTCCTGAGGTTTGGAAACTACAAGCAAAAGGCATATATACATGGTACAAGAATGCACCATACTATGTAGGTTCTGGAGTTAACTTCCTCTACCTAAACCTAAAGAGACCTGAATACCAGAACCCCGCAGTTAGGAAAGCCATAGCCTACGCACTACCATATAAAGACATGCTTGAAAAAGCGTACTTCGGATACTCACCACAAGCAACTGCAGTGGCTGTAAACGACCTCATACCAGCTTACAAGAAGTATCTAAACTCAACACTGTGCACAGCTTATGGGCTAACACCTGACTGCAAATTCCAAACAAACATTGAAAAAGCAAAGGAGATACTGAAAGAAGCTGGTGTAGACCCGTCAAAGATACATATAGAGATAGCAACACCCAGTGGATGGACAGACTGGAATATGATGTCAGCAATGATTGCAGAGACGCTGAGACAAATAGGATTCGATGCATCTGCACCAACACCAGATTTCTCAGTTTGGTGGGATTCACTAACTAAAGGCACTTACTACGCTGTGATAGGCTGGGATGGTGGAATAGGATTTGACCATCCATGGGGAGTATACAGAAACGTCATGGATCCAAGGCTTTCATTCCCAACAGGCAACTGGGAGGGGTACAACAACACAGAAGTTATACAATACATTGACGCGATACCCCAGCTCATGGCAAAACCTGAAGAGCAACTCAAGTTAATATCTAAATTGCAGGAGATATTCCTAAGAGATCTACCAGCAATACCTCTATTCTATGGAGCCCACTGGTATGCCTACAATACGAAATACTGGGTTGGGTGGCCAAACAACGACAATCCATGGTGGTGGCCTGCAGCACCATGGGATACACAGTCATGGCCACTACCATTCGGTTTAGCTAAATCTGGACAAACACCTAAGGTACCTGAATGGATAGCAAAATTAGAAATACCAACATCAAAGATCATAAGAGATTTAATGCAAATATCAATGCCAACAACCACTACGCCGCCTGCAACTACTGCACCACCTCCAACAACTGCTATGACCACTACTGTTACTACAACTGTTGTTGTTCCAACAACAATAGTGTCAACAGTGGTATCAACAGTGAGCTCAGTATCAACAGCAACTATGACAGCAACAACAACAGTAACACAAAGAGTAACAGAATGGGCAACAACAATAGCAATAGCAATAGCATTGCTAATAATAGGATTCGCAATAGGATGGATAACAAAAAGAAAATAACCAAAAACAAACACTTTTTTATTTGAATGAATTCACTTTTCTTGGTGTTGAATAATGATTCCAAAGTCTTTGTTGAAGTATTTGGGACTTAGATTGACTTTTTTGTTTGTAACGTATATTGTTGCACTAACAATAATATTTATTTTGCTTAGACTTGTTCCAACGAATCCTGTTGATAGGCTCATAACCCAGCTACTTCAGTTTAATCCAAATATGACACCAGAGCAGATTAGGGAGTATATGAAGGCTTATTATGAATTGTTTGGGTTGGACAAGCCTTTGTGGATGCAGTATCTTACTTACTTATTTAAAGCTTTTACTGGTGATTTAGGCTATTCATATATTAATGTTGGGAGGAAGGTTAGTGATATTATTATGAGTGCTTTGCCGTGGACACTATTTTTAGTTGTTCCAGCAACTCTTGCTGCATGGTTTGTTGGGAATGCTATAGGTGCTTATGCAGGTTATAAGAGGGGGTCTCTATTTGAAAAAACTGTTTTAACACTATCACTAGTCTTGTCTCAAACACCGTATTACTGGCTTGCAATGTTACTTCTCTATGCATTTGCATACAGACTTAACGTGTTTCCACCTGGACAGGCGTATCCGCCGACAATGGTGCCAAACCTCTCTCTACAATTCATACTAGCTGTGCTATATCACTACATACTCCCATTTCTATCCATATTCATTGCTGGTCTTGGTGGTTGGGCTATAGGGATGAGGGTTTTAACAATATATGAGCTTGGCTCAGACCATATACAATTTGCTGAAGCACTAGGGGCAAAAGAATCAGTGTTATTTAGGTACATGTTTAGAAACTCTATGATTCCTCAAGTAACAGGGCTTGCGCTATCGCTTGGAGGAGCTGTTGGTGGAGCACTACTCACAGAAATAGTTTTTAGCTATCCAGGCATGGGGTACATACTTAACAGAGCCATCATTCAGACAGATTACCCTGTAGTCCAAGGGGTTTTTGTTATATTGATAGCCACACTATTTATAGCGAATTTCATAGTGGACTTTGTATATGCTTTGATAGACCCCAGAATAAGGATTGGGGGAGAGAAGATATGAAACTAGAAGATTTAAGTATACCCCCAATAGTGTACGATCTGCTTAGAAACAGGAGATTTTTGATAGGTATCTCGCTCTTCATCTTTATTGTGTGTTTTAGCCTAGTAGGAGGCTTAATATACACTAGAAACCCTTTTGACATGTCCGGACCTCCAGAACAGCCTCCATCAGCAGAATACCCACTTGGAACAGATAGGATGGGTAGGGACATTCTTGCACAACTAATTTGGGGTACTAGATACTCACTATATGTAGGTGTTTTAGTAGCATTGATAGCTATGCCCATAGGTGTTGTTATAGGTGCTATAGCCGGGGTTAAGGGTGGGATTATAGACGAGCTCCTCATGGGTCTAACAAATATTGTGCTATCAATTCCCAGCATATTGCTAGCCATACTAATAGCTGCAACACTACCAACGGGGATGAGAACATATGAAATAGTTGCACTTGTAATAGGAGTAACTTCGTGGCCTTGGCTTGCAAGGGCTATTAGAGCTCAGATGATGAGCCTTAGGGAGAGAGAATTTGTATACCTATCTAGAATGGCTGGCTACAGCGATGTTAGAATAGCCTTTGCAGATCTCTTACCAAATATAGCCACCTATGTGTTTATGGCATTTGTACTCTTTGTCAATGGCGGCATACTTGGTGAAGCTGGTCTAAGCCTAATAGGTGTTGGACCATCTAGAGGAATTACACTGGGTGTGATACTATACTGGGCAGCAACGATGGAAGCTGTGAGGAGGGGGCTATGGTGGTGGTTTGCACCAGCAGGAGCGATGATAGTACTGGCAACATCATCTCTAATGATTGTAACAACAGCAGTAGATGAGGTATTCAACCCAAGGCTGAGAAAGCAGTAGTTGCTCCAAACTAGCTCAATACAATTCCACTAACTCACAACAAATTTCAACATCTCTACACCTATATCAGCTTAGCATATCAACGCAATGCATTTAGATTTTAAGCTAGGGTATTTAAAATAACTTGTATTATTTATCTAGTGATCTATGTAGCTTCTTTGAAGTTGCGAACAGATGTGGAGATATAGAGATTTAGATGAAAATACCATTGTTTTGAGCAGGGTTTCCCCGAGGCAGTCATCTGTGAATAGCTGTAAATATTTGTGGATATATTTTTCTTGCC
>JAPWUB010000079.1 GCA_028275745.1 Desulfurococcales archaeon
ATAGAGATGATTCCCCCAATTATAACACCTTCGAGGAACGGTCTTGTTGAAATTACTCGTGGTTGCCCTAGGAGATGTCAGTTCTGTTCTCCAACAATGCATTACTTTAGGTCTATACCGTTAGAAACAATTATTAAAGAAATCGATGTAAATCTACGCAATGGTATAAAGACAGTATCTTTCATAACTGAGGATGTACTACTTTATGGTTCGCAAAACCTTAAGATAAATGAGGACTCCATTAAGAGGCTTTATATTGAAGCCCTTAGTAAAAGCAAGGCTTATGGAGTTTCACAAATCGGATTCACTCACGTGTCTTGCACTTCGGCATATTCTGCGCCACATTTAGTCAAATTCATATCAGATGTAAACGGCCTTGATGCTGATAACCCAATATTTCCACAGGTTGGTTTAGAGAGTGGAAGTGTAAGAATCGTTGAAAAGTTCTTTAGAGGAAAAACCTATCCTTATCCACCAGAGAAATGGCCTGAAATTGTGGTTTCAAGCGCTAAGCTTTTCAACGATAATTACTGGTATCCGTGCTTCACATACATAGTAGGATTTCCAGGTGAGGAAGCGGGGGATCATATAAAGACTCTTGAACTGCTAGACACTCTTGAAAGCGAGGGATTCAAGGGCTGGACTTTTCCACTGTTTCTAATACCAATGGGGAACACTCTCATTGAGAGTAAAGCTAGCTTTAAGTATCTAAAAGATCTTTCAAAGGAGGCTGTTGATGTTGTTGTGAAGGGATGGAGGATGAGTTTAAGATTTAGTCGTGAAATCTATAGAAAACTAATTAGAGTTAGAAATCCCATTGCTATGAGAATAGTAAATGCCTTTGCTGAACTAGCTTTTAAAGCTATGGAACAATGGATTGAAGGATTATCAAAAGAGCCGGAAAAAGCTTTAGTAGAGTACTCTAAGGTAGAGATAAGGGGTTTACGGCAATTGGTGGGGGCAGTAATTAGAATGGTATTCTAGCTATAATATCTAAGCATATTAGTGGGCCCGCGGGGATTTGAACCCCGGACCTCCGCCTTGTAAGGGCGGCGTCCTACCAGACTAGACGACGGGCCCTCATCAATCACTAATAAAGTCTTTATTAGTAGCAGATTAAAGCTTTTTGTGTAATAATGTTTAGTACTCCCTCCATGTATAGCCGCATTTGGCGCACTTATAGAATGTTGTAGGTGGTTCATCTGCTGCTCTTGTCTGCATTTGCCACGCATATACTTCATCATGCCCACACTTGGGGCACCTTACATATCCCTTTATTAATGTTGCTGTAGGGGGTGCATTTATAGATCCACCTTCTATTACAGCTGTTCTTTCTTTCAGGCTATGCTGGTAAACTCTTGACATAACAACCTTATTGTTTGTGGATGCAATTTCATAGCCGCATTTTGGGCATACATATACCTTCCTTTTACTATCAAATTTCATTATTGTGCCGCATCGTGGACAGAACATCATTTTCCTCGCTCACCCTTTAGTACAAAAGCTACTGGATTATCGTTCTAGTTTAGTTTAAGACATTAATAAGCGTATTCATGTCTTCAACTTACATGAAGAATTTTTCGTTTCGTATATGAAGTCCGAGATCAACTACGTTCTTAACTATTGCCGTCATCATCTCTCCTTTTTCTATGAGAAACTTTATCTCGTCCTCATCATGGAGCAGTATCCCTACTCCAACAGCTCTATAATCTTCTGGGTCTATAACAGCAACATATTCACCCTTCTTGATAGGAGGCAATAGCTTGGATAGGGATGCTAAAAGTAGGTCGTTTCCATAGAGAAACGCTTTAACTCCATGCGGTTTTGCAACTACGGCACAACCAAGTTTTCTGTTGCTCTCATAGATGAAATTGTAGAGATGTGGTGATGGAATAAACTTTTCTTTCCAGCTCCAACCAGCCAAAATTCCTCCACCAACAATTCTAACCTTGCTGTCATAGGTAAGCAATGATAGGGTCTGAGGCAGGAGCATTATCTTTCTCCATCCCTTAATAGATGGAAAAAAGGAGATCAAATACGTTTCTCTAATGTGATCCAGAACCTCTTTTCCAAAGCATGAATCTAAGAACTTCCAGAAGCCAGCAAGCTCACTCATGTTGTCTTCCCCACCTCACACAATCTCTCTGCCAACTCTACGATACTCAATAGCTTTCTCAGGGTTTCAACAGAAACTTTCTTCCTTTCTATCTTAGCATCCCATATGGCGTCCCAAACCTCATAAATGGCTGCAATACCGCCTAACTTGTCACTTATTATATCCACAGCGTCGTCAAGCACCTCTATGCGCCACCATTCAGCGTCTTCAAACCTTTTGTCAACTATCTTTGCAAATTCCTTGATAAACTCTACACTTAAACTATACGCTTTCTCTGCATCGATCTCACTTGGATTACTAGACAATATCTCCTCAATGTTCTTTTTTATAGCGGCAAGACACATTATTCTCGCCTAATGGGTTTTCTACATCCAATTAATTTTGTATATGTTGTTGCTATCATGCTCTGACTTAGATTTAAAGCCTTTTAAACTTCTAGCATAAAGAAACAAATTGCAGTGTAGGCTAAATTTAATTCGTTAAAACATTCATTGTATAGGTGTAAAGGTTATGGCAGTAGAGTATGCGGAGCTAGGTGAGCTGAAGGAGGGAAGCTATATAGTCATTGACGGTGAGCCTTGCAGAATTGTTGAGATCTCCAAAGCAAAGACAGGCAAGCACGGGAGTGCAAAAGTGCATGTAGTAGCTATAGGACTCTTTACGGGATCTAGAAAAACACTTGTAGGCCCTTCGGATCAGAGAGTTGAGGTTCCAATAATAGATAAAAGAATAGGTCAAGTAATCGCTGTTCTCGGAGATAAGGTGCAAATAATGGATAAAGAAACTTTCGAAACCTTTGAAGCCGACATGCCTACCGATGAGAGTATTAGAAGCAAGTTAGCAGCAGGCACTGAGGTAGAGTACTGGACTGTTTTAGGAAGAAGATTAATAGTGAGAGTTAAAGAGTAAATAAATTAGGCATTTAGCAAATGGTGCTAGACTCTCTAAAAAACTTGGTAATAGATTTTTTAAGAGGTAAAGGCTCTTACGAAGAAGCCGTTAACAACTTTATTAAAGAGTTGCAAAAGCTTCTTCTAAAAGCAGACGTAAATGTCAAGCTCGTGATCCAGCTATCTAATAACGTCAAGGAGAGAGCACTTAAAGAAAAGCCTCCGCCAATGGTGTCTAGGCACGAGTGGTTCATAAAAATAGTGTATGACGAGCTTTCAAAGCTTTTCGGAGGCGATGTAAAACCCAACGTCTTCCCCCCAAAGACTCCATATATAATAATGCTTGTAGGGGTGCAAGGATCGGGTAAAACAACTACAGCTGCAAAGCTTGCATACTTCTATAAACGGTACGGATACAAACCATGTCTTATATGCACAGACACCTACAGACCTGCAGCATATGATCAGCTATACCAATTAAGTAAGCAAATTGATGTACCATTTTGCGGAGATCCAAAATCGACCGACCCTGTCGACATAGCCAAAAAATGCGTTGAGAGTTGCTTACATTCTGGTGCAAATATTATTATAATTGATACAGCGGGCAGGCATGGATATGGTGAAGAGGAAGCTCTAATCAAAGAAATGCAAGAGATAGCCAAAGCTGTAAACCCCGATGAAATTATGCTTGTTATTGATGCTGCTATAGGTCAGAAAGCCTACGACCTTGCATCAAGATTTCACAAAGCAACTCCTATAGGTTCAATAATTGTGACAAAGCTTGACGGAACAGCTAAAGGAGGAGGGGCTCTATCAGCTGTTGCCGCAACCAACGCACCAATAAAGTTCATTGGTACCGGCGAAAAAATACCTGAGATTGAAGTATTTGATCCTAGAAGATTTGTTGGCAGACTCCTAGGACTCGGAGACCTGCCAACATTAATAGAGAAGCTGAAGTCTCTTGAATATAGTAGTGAAGCTGAAAAGAGGTTTGCAAAAGCAGTTGCTTTAGGTAAAATCACACTTGTTGACATATACGTGCAGCTCCAGCTTATGAAGAAGCTGGGCCCATTATCGAAGATACTTCAACTAATCCCTGGTTTTGCAATGCTTCCAATAGATGAGAAACAGCTGAAGATAGGCGAGGAAAAGATAAATAAGTGGATCGCTATAATGAACTCTATGAGGTATGAAGAGCTGAAGAATCCTAGCATGATAACCAAGGATAGGCTTGTCAAGATAGCTATAGGCTCTGGAACTTCTGTGGAAGATGTTAAGGAGCTTCTAAGGTATTATGAAATGGTGAGTAATACAATAAAGAATGTGAAAAGAAATAGAATGCTCCTTAGAAAGCTAGGAATAGACTTGTCAAGACTTGAAGGCGAAGAAGTGTGAATATTCAATGTCTTCAACATCTAATGGTGCACGTTCTGAAGATATTGT
>JAPWUB010000080.1 GCA_028275745.1 Desulfurococcales archaeon
GCTTCTTTAGCATGCTTAATTCTTTTCTGTGCTTGTCTAATGTAGGATCTCGCCATAGCAACATTGTTCAGATCTCTATCACCTCACCAGGTCTATACTCCTTCTTCAATACCTAGTACCAGAGCTTACCAACCCTCTTCCTCTCAGTACCTAAAGTCTTCAACTTCTCAGCAATTTCATCAAGAACTTTCTTAAAGAAATCATTCCTGTCAAAAACAATTACAGCATATACAACCATGTCTAGGTATATAGGTCTATGCTTCTCAGCCTCCTCAACATCTAGAATAATTGGTGAGAAATCTACGTATATGCCCCTGGACCAGAGCTCTTCAACAAAAGGCTCAATCACCTCTTCAGCCTTCTCAAAAAGCTCGCCTCTTAAACCTAGATCTGGGCAGATCCCTAGCAACTATAAGTATATCCACATCAACATCACTCCTAGCTTCACCACGAGCAACACAACTGAAGATAGCTATAGATACTAGTGTTTCCCCTCTAACGGTACTTGATGGTATTTGTAAATATCTGTATCTCCGTTAGAGGGGCTGGGCCTCGATGTGGGTTCATTTGCTTTGCCCACACACCATGGGTGGCTGTAGAGTCAAACGCCACGAGGCCCCCATCCGAATCTCTATATCAACTCAGTGCGGGTCATCCGAGAAACTATAAAGTGGAGAGCTATTTAAGCATTACTCTAAGAGTCAAGTATTTACAGCTGTTTACAGATATTTAAACTTATCTTCAGCTCTGGAACAGCCTGTAAAGGTTAGTAGAAATGCTGGAATTATTAGCATAGCCATTCCTACCAAATACATCTTCTTCCCATGTCTATGTACAAGAGCTCTGAATAGAGGTAGCGAAGCTAAAGATACTATGATTAGTGGCGTGTAGAATAATGCAACATCAGCTTCGCTAAGTCCTGCAGATACTTTCACGAGATTATGGTATAACCATTTGAATCATTGTCGTTGATAGAACTAATATAGCTGTTGGTATGAGGTAGACAAGGAAAATTCTATTTGTGTATGTAATCTTAAGCGCTTTCCATAGCCCCATACCCTTAGCGATCTTGATCTCTTCGAGCGGCTTCTCCTTAAATATCAACACAATTCCAAGCATACTTGTAGTTGCTATAGCTGTTAAGATTAGTGCTGTGTTGAAGAAACCTACAAGTGTTAATAGTATAGGAACCACAGACCCTCCAATTACTAGGGAAACCTGGTTAAAGAATGCTTGATACGTAGCTAGCTTAACCCTATCCTCAACCGAGGTAGCTATCTCTGGAAGTAGAGCTAGGTAAGGAGCTATAGCAGCTGTAAACCCAAGCCAAAACAACACGAGTAGAAGTATTGCATATATAGCGTTCCACAAGCTATAGCCTTGAACAATAGGTCTCCATATGAAGACCTGGTTCAGAGCCATAAGCACAAAACCCCAGATTATAAATGGTCTTCTCCTACCCCACCTAGTAACAGAGATATCACTCCAGTAACCAATTAACGGATCTGAAACTGCATCAACAACTCTTCCAAATAGTATCACAATACCCATGAATGCTATAGGAGCTAACACAAGTAAACTACCTCCACTAGGAGGACAGTAGTAGTACAGTAACCAACTTACAATAAGACTTGAGCCTAAACCCATTAGAGAGCCATAACCATAGAGCAAAGCTTTTAATATTGATATCTTCTGCGACATAACACCCCCTATCCATATCGCTTTGTACAACTAAATAACTCTATTATGGATATGCTAAGAGAAAATTGCTAATCTCAGTAAGGGTTTATTGGTGACTAACCTGTGACAAATATTGTAGATACTGAGAATATGACGCCATTCTACATCCTAAACGGTAGGATTACAAGTCTTGTGAGTATGTAGTATTTATTGGTAATACAGAGGGTTTCTTGAAGCAAAAAGAATATTCAAAACTATCTAAAACCACACATAGATAATTGCCTCAAGACTCCGTGCATAACTCGGAATTACATCGCTTTATAGCAGAAGTTATTAGAACTTTTTCCAACTCTTGAGCCCCTTATCCACACCTAAGTTTCTTACCCATGCCTTGGAGCAACTTCTACAAGATCGTCAAATCTCCACCAAAATAGAATCATAGAAGCTTTATCTATGTAGTAAAAATTTAAATAACCACTAAGCTTTGAGGATTGACGAAAGTATTAGATAGTTAGCTTATGAATTTATAGCTAGTACTTTGCTCAGTAAAGTTAAAGGTTTGGAAACACGGTATAGAGTAACAGTATAACATACTTCAGCCTTCTACTTTTTATTGTTGTATATGTATTATTGAGGATATTGGAGTAGGTGGCATTCTAGAAAACCTAGATTTTTCTATAGACATAGGTACTGTTACGATATTTACTCTTTAGTATAGTCTAGGTTTAATTTCTGCAAAGGAAGTTTATATACTTGGCTCAGCGCATTTGTTCAGTAAGTCTAAGAGCTATGTTGATGGTATACGTAATTATATTTAAAACTATTTTAAGCCATATTTAATAATAAGATCTTGATCTTCTACAGCTTATATACGAGAACTAAATGATGTATAGCATATATACTCTTTAAGTCTCGGTATGGGGGTTACATTATGCCTAAAATATACGTAGATAGAGTGGTAGACGATCTCTACATACTGAGGATAGACGACGATGAGGTAAGGTATTTTGAAGCTCTCTGGAGTATACCTGAAGGTGTGACGTATAATTCATATGTTTTACTGACGAATGAAGGTGCTGTGGTATTCGATTCGTGGAAACATATTTATGCAGATCTTTTTGTAGATACTCTTAAGAAAATTGTTGATCTTAGAGATATCAAGTATGTTGTTGTACACCATATGGAACCTGATCATAGTGGTGCTATACCTAGGTTGCTTCAAGAAATGGGGAAGGAACCAGTAGTACTAGGTCATCCAATAGCTAAGAACCTTTTCATATCTTTCTATGGTTTTGAACCGAAGTTTAGAGTTGTTAAAGATCTTGAAGAACTTGTTGTTGGTGGGAAGAAGCTGAGGTTTATCTATATACCGTGGCTTCACTGGCCTGATACTATAGCTACATATTTAGAGGATCTAGGTGTTGTACTTACATGCGATGCTTTTGGAGGTTACGGTACACCGAAGTCTCTTTACAATGATAGTGATTCTGTTGTTGAAGAGTTTCTACCGTTAGCTAGGAAGTACCTAGCTAATATTGTTGGTCATTACAAAGAGTATATAGTTAAGAATATCGAGAAACTTCTAGGTCTAGGGATAGAGATAAAGATAGTTGCACCTGCACACGGACTTGTTTGGATACGTAACCCTAGGACTATAATCGATTACTACTACAAGCTTGGTAAAGCAGAGCCAGAGAATAGAAAAGTTCTCGTGATATACGGCTCTATGTATAGCTTCGTAGAGAAAGCAGTAAACATAGCTGTAGAAGAGCTTGTTAACAAAGGTTTCAAAGTAAAGATCTACAGATTTACAGATAAAGAACAACCACATATCTCAGATATACTAGGAGATGCTATAGATTCCAACGCCATAGTTTTAGGGATATCAACATATGATGGAGATATATTCCCGGTGATAAGGTATGTAGTACAGCTACTTATAGATAAAATCAATGCCAATAAACCTATACTGATAATCAATAACTACGGGTGGGGGAAACTCCAAGAAGATAAACTGAATAACCTCTTCAAAACATCGAAATTCAAAATCGTAGACGTAGTGCACATTAACGGATTACCTCAGAGAAACGACGTAGAGAAGATAAAGCAAAACATTGAGAAACTCGTAAACACAATCCCCAAACATGGTTAACATGGTAAAGCTAAAATATGGTGAAAGAGAATTAGCTAAGCATGCATTAATCATGCAAATGCTCAACATACCCTTTATACAAGCTAAAGACATTGAAACATAGCTACAACAAATAGCTAAAATTTTAAACAAAAAGTATATATCAAACCCCCAGCGCCGGGAGAGCCAACAACCAGGTTTTCCTAGAATGGATGAAGCTCTCTGACTTCAAGGGGTGCCGAAGCCTCTGTAGGCTGTTCCAGAGCTGAAGATAAGTTTAAATATCTGTAAACAGCTGTAAATACTTGACTCTTAGAGTAATGCTTAAATAGCTCTCCACTTTATAGTTTCTCGGATGATCTGCACTGAGTTGATATAGAGATTCGGATGGGAGCCTCGTGGCGTTGGGCTCGACGGGGGCCCATGTGGTGTGGGTGATGCTAGTGAACCCACATCGAGGCCCAGCCCCGCAAACCCGCTTAAATCTATCTACAGCTATTCACAAATATTGAAAGCGGGGAAACGCGAGGTAGAAGCCCCTAGATGCAACAAACATAAGCTGATGAAGATGAGTATCTGGGGACAAATGACAATAGACCCTATCTCTAAACA
>JAPWUB010000010.1 GCA_028275745.1 Desulfurococcales archaeon
CTTAAGGCATCAGACTTTGTGAGCGAAGGATCAAGGCTTGTGCCAAGTGCTACTAAACCACCTGGTCTTGCAAAATCTGACTCTATATCCCAGTACCTAATGCTTGTAATGCGTGTAGTTAGAGGAACATAATTAATTTTACTCTTTACCACAACTTTAGCGCCAGGCTTTATCTCAACTTCATCACCAACTCTTATCTCGCCTTTTATTAGTGCTCCGCCAACTACTCCCCCAACAAGTTTTTCTGGAGGTGTGCCTGGGAGGTTCACATCAAAGCTCCTAGCTATTTGCATGAGTGCTGGTTTGCTAAGATC
This sequence comes from Desulfurococcales archaeon, assembly GCA_028275745.1. Taxonomy (GTDB): domain Archaea; phylum Thermoproteota; class Thermoprotei_A; order Sulfolobales; family Ignisphaeraceae; genus Ignisphaera. The sequence continues at coordinate 315 of JAPWUB010000010.1, forward strand.
TCTTTCAGGTTCTTTAAATAGCTTAGCTATAGCCATGGCTACAACATCAATATTTGTTCTGTGAAGTGCGCTAACAGGTATTATTGGTACCTTATTGAACTTTGTTGTTGACAGAAACTCCTTTATCTGATTATAGTTCTTACGTGCTTCCTCAGGAGAGACAACATCAACCTTGTTCTGAACAACTATTACTTGGTTAAGTCCTAGAAGCTCTAAAGCCTTTGTATGCTCAATTGTTTGAGGCTGGGGGCAAGGCTCGTTAGCAGCAATAACTATTATTGCCGCATCCATTAAGGTTGCGCCTGAAAGCATCACCGACATAAGTATTTCGTGCCCTGGTGCATCAACAAATGAAACTGTTTTAACTAGCTTTGGTTCAGCGTTATTTGGGCATTTATCAATATTTGTTATGAAGGCTTCTGGAATTTCTGCACCTTCGCAATATAGAATTGAGCCTTGCGCATAACCTAGCCTTATCGTCATTGAGCGTTTAAGTTCGTCAGAATGCCTTGCAGTCCATACACCTGTTAATGCTTGAACAAGCGTTGTCTTGCCATGGTCTACATGCCCCACAATCCCTATAATCATGCTTGGTATAATTTTGTTTTTCTCGTTATTCATTGAAACACCCTAAAAGTTGTATTCTAGAAACGCACAAATAATTAACAAAAAGTTTACAGTTTCTACTATGTCTTTGCGAATATTGCAACAGTATTTATCTGCACTATATCTTCTGATACTGTATTGCCTCTAACTAGCTTCCTTCTTCTCTCACCATCTTCCCTAGGTCTAAAGCCTGGACCTGATGAAAGAAGTACATACTTCTTAACAGGACCTTCAATATCTATTCTCATTGGGAATCCTGCTAAGTCGGAGCCTCCCCTAATTTCAAGCACAACGTTTTTAAGTCCTATTACTGAGCCCTCAATTCTGTCCCCAATCTTCAAGCCCACAAATCTGCTAGCCTCTGGACCTGAGACTCTTATCTGAAATGCTGGAGCTCTGAATATCTCTCCAATAGCTTGACTCGTTCCTAGTTTCTCTCTAAGCAGAGCCTCTGGCACCAAAACAGTCTGTATATCGAGAGATGGATCCTCGACAACCTTAGCTGTGATGTTCACTTTTTCCTTATTTGCTTTATTCTTCCAAATCCTAATCGTGACTACTCCTAGTGCTGGGTTTATCATCTCAATAAGCTTTGGGTTTGCTTTACACTGCACAAGCTCTCTCTGTTCCTTATGCTTCTCATCATATGGAAGGTCTGGGCTGCCCACAACTAATACTGGCACTATTCTTATGTTCTTAGCGGTGGGATCTGCTACAACAATTTTGAAGTCTGCCATTGACTTTAGACACCAACACTTAACGCTCTTCCTTTGTATTTCTTAATTTTAGACCTAAAAAGCTATTTTGAGATTTGCTACAAAATTGGGTAGCGAGGTGAATACTAGTGAGTTTAAGTAGCAAGAAACTGAGGCAACCAATAGTAGTTGTTCTAGGGCATGTTGACCATGGGAAGACCACTCTCTTGGATAAGATTAGAGGCACTGCTGTAGTTAAGAAAGAAGCTGGGGAAATGACGCAGCATATAGGGGCCAGCAATATTCCTACATCAGTTATCGAAAAAGTTATAGCACCTCTGAAGAGAATGTTCCCAATTAAGCTGACCATACCTGGACTTCTGTTTATAGATACTCCTGGTCATGAGCTCTTCTCTAACCTTAGAAAGAGAGGGGGAAGCGTCGCCGATATAGCGATATTAGTGATAGATATAAATGAGGGTGTTATGCCTCAGACTGTTGAAAGTATAGAAATTTTGAAGAGTAGAAAAGTCCCCTTTGTTATAGCTGCAAACAAGATAGATAAGATACCTGGTTGGAAGCCTAATCCTGACGAACCAATAACGATAAGCCTACAAAAACAGAGTCCAGCTGTTGTGAAAAGACTTGAGGATGCAATCTATAAGCTTGTGGCTCAACTATCAAATTACGATGTTACAGCTGATCTCTTTAGCCGCATTAGAGATTTTATGGCGACTACACCTATAGTACCTGTTTCTGCAAAGACTGGAGAGGGAATAGCAGAGCTTTTGGCAGTAGTTGCAGGTATAGCACAGCGATATATAGGTGATAGACTCGTATATGTTGAGGGCCCTGGAAAGGGTGTTGTTCTAGAAGTTAAAGAGCAGCCTGGATTTGGGACGGCGATAGATGTAATACTTTACGATGGAATAATAAGGGAGAAGGACTTGATAGTTCTAGCAGGAGTCAATGGACCCATAGCCACTCATGTAAGAGCCATCCTAATGCCTAAGACTGTAACCGACATTAGAGTAGCTAAAAGTGAGTTAACAACAGTTGAGGAAGTTTCAGCAGCTGCTGGAATAAGAATTGTTGCGCCAAACCTAGAAGAGGTCATTGCAGGGTCTCCACTTTATGTAGTACCTAGTGAGGAGGATCTAGAGAAGTATAAGAGGATGATATCAGAGGAGGTAGAGACTATAAGGTTTAAGAAGGATGTTATAGGAGTTGTTGTAAAGGCAGACACACTAGGTACTTTAGAGGCGTTGATTAATGCATTAACAAAGAGAGGTATACCAATAAGGCTTGCTGATGTAGGCCCCTTATCAAAGAGAGAAGTTATAGAAGCAACTCTTGTAGCAAAACAGAACAGATACTATGGCGTCATCCTCTTATTTAATGTTAAACCATTACCTGAAGCTGAAGAGCTAATAAAGAAGGAGGGTATAAAGATATTTTGGAATAACATAATCTATAGGCTTATCGAGGAGTATCTGCAGTGGGTTGAAACAGAGAAAAAGCTGGAGCTTCAAAGAGAATTTGAGTCTCTTGTACTTCCAGGAAAAATAAAGATCTTGCCTGGCTTGGTATTTAGACGTAGTGACCCTGCAATTGTAGGTATAGCTGTCTTAGGAGGTATAATTAAGCCTGGCTTTCCCCTTATGAGAGAGGATGGTAGAAGGGTTGGCGAAATTATGCAGATTCAGCACATGAAGCAAACACTCAAGGAAGCTAGAGCAGGACAAGAAGTAGCAATATCAATTAGGGGGAATGTCATGGTGGGTAGACATATAGATGAAGGAGACGTACTGTACACAGATATACCACCTGAACATGCAAAACTATTGGTAACAAAGTTTAGAGACATGTTGCCAGAGGATGCAATTGAAGTTCTAAAAGAGATACTGAAAATCAAGGCATCGATAACAGGCAATCCTGAATACATGCTAGCATTAAAATTAATTGAAAAACCTCGCAGTTCAGCTTCTAGCTCTACCTAAGTACTGCTTTGACCATGGTAATTTCTTTGGATCTCTGCCCAACTTATAATTCTTGAAACACTTACTTGAACAGAACCACATTATTGTACCATCATTCAGTACATACATTAGACCTGCTCCAGGCTCAATAGGTTTACCACAATAACTACATACATGCCTAGAGACCATACATCATTACACCACTTTAACTTTGCTAACTACAACGTAAAAAATATGCTTTTTACTAAAGCTTAAAAGCTCTTCTTAACTAAAGTAAGTTAAGTGCAGATATACTGAAGTAGCTAATGGTGCTAATAAATAATGTCAAAAATTACTGTAGAGGAAAAAACAAAAGACTATGATATAAACGTAATTGAGAAAATAGGCTTCCCGGCAGAAGTAGTTCAAATACTTGGAAGAACAGGTGTTACTGGCGAAGTTATTCAAGTAAGGGTTAGAATACTTGAAGGCAGGGATAAAGGAAGAATTCTAACCAGAAATGTTAGAGGACCTGTCAGAGTAGGCGACATTCTAATACTGCGAGAAACAGAAAGAGAGGCAAGAAAACTGAGTGTAAGAAGATAATTAAAAAACTTTTTATGTTTATTCTACTCCTATACATTTTACCTTGATTTACTTGCCAGCCTTTGCCCTAAGCTCTTGGAATTTCTGTATGAGTTCGTCAACCTCTGCCTTTGCTTGACCTGGATCAACTATGCATGCCGAAGCAGCAGCAACTTCTATACCTGCAGCTTCACCTAGCCTCTTTTTGCTTGGCACGTAAAGGTATGGAACCTTCTTCTCTTCGCATAGTAGTGGTAGGTGCGCTACTACTTCTGGTGGATCAACATCCTCTGCTATTAGCACTAATTTGCATAGCCCTCTTTCAACACCTTTTGTAACCTCATTTGTGCCCTTCCTTATCTTTCCGCCAGTCTCTCTAGCTTTCTTTAATGCTTCATATGCTTTCTCTGCTACTTCTGGTGGAACCTCAAACCTAACATAGAATGGTTTCGACATCTGGCATCCCTTTCCACATCTTCGGTACTAAATGTTTTAATATTGGTCTCGGGTTTTTAAGAAATAATGAAATTCCTTACTCATGAGCAAGTATGATGCGAACTCTATTCTTCTTTTTCTCATCCACCCTTCCAAATCCTATCCTCACCATTTGTATGATTTCATCTTTCCTCAATAGAGCTATGCTACTCTCACCTATACATAGCGTCCTCCTCAGCCTCATTCCATCAGCACTTACCAACTCAATTCTTGTATTATTCTCGCATGGAACCCACTGTATTATAGGGGCTGAGAGCCTCCTAGCAGTTTCCAAGTCACTACTATGATATACTGCAGTTACAACGTTTCTATCTATTTGCTTAACCTCAATATTGAATAGCTCCATTAATCTAACTACTGAGCCTGATGCAAGTTTTTGCACATCGTATTCTGATACATAAACCTCTGGTTTTGTCAATACTATGCGTCTCTTACCAAGATCCTTTGATGGATGATAAGGAATCTCAACCTCTTTAGGCAATTCAACTCCTGATATGATAACCTTTACTGGTTTACATACAACAAACAATCTCTTTGCAATCGGATCAGCATTCTTTCTATTTATAGCGGCTATATTTGCCCAGCTCACCCTTGCATCAGTAGGGCTTAGACCTAGAGAAATTATTACCTCCCTTATTGTCTCAGGAAGAATTCCTCTCCTTCTCAATGCTGCTATAGTTGCGAACCTTATATCGTCAAATCCCATAAATCTCTCTGGATGTTCCTTTAACCTTGTCTTTATCCAGCTCTTACTCAAGATGAGTCCCTCTAGCCCTACTCTACCAAAATGCACTACCTCTGGATACCTCCACCCAAGATACTTATAGAGAAATAGCTGTTTAACAGTATTTACAGCATGCTCTTTTCCTCTCAAAATGTGCGTTACACCCATTAGATGGTCGTCTACTGCTGCTGCAAAGTTGTATGTAGGCCATAGCCTATACCTATCCCCCACAATTGGATGCGGATACCTCTCAACATCCACTATTCTCATCATTACCCAATCCCTAACTGATGGATCTGGATGACTTAGATCTGTTTTAAGTCTTATAACTGCCTCTCCTTCCCTGAATTCCCCAGCTAAGATCTTCTCAAACAGCTCCATATTTTGCGCAGGATCCTGATTCCTATGTGGACAAGCCTTACCAGCATTCCTATATTCTCTAAATACCTCAGCTTTGCATAGATCTACATATGCGTAGTTCATCTCTATAAGCTTCTTAGCTATTTCATAGAAGGTCTCCATTCTTAAACTTTGAATGTACTCTTCATCCCACTTAATACCGAGCCATGCGAGGTCGTCTTCAACAACTTTGTATGAGAACGTTAAAGGTCTCTTTATTCTGGGGTCTGTATCCTCAAACCTTAGCACAAATTTTCCTTTATACATTTTTGCATATTCGTAGCTTAAGATTGCGGCTCTAGCATTTCCTAAGTGTATTGGGAAATCAGGGTTTGGAGCAAATCTTGTGACAACCACGCCCCATGATTCAACATTTGGTAGTGGTGGTAGCACCCTTTCTTCTTTCTTTACCTCTTTCTGCTCTAGCAACCCTAGAGCCTCTGCTAAGTTTTTCAATTCAGTATCGTTTAAGCTATTAACTCTGTTAACCACTTCCTCAACTATCTTTGCCACATCTTTTGCTCTTTGCTTCAGCTCCTTAAATTCGCCGAGAACCTTGTTAGTTACAGGACCTACCTTGGCTGCTCCATACTTAAGCCTGTTCTCAACAGCATACTTTAGAGCTATTTTCTCAATCTGCTCTTTAAGAGCATTGAGGTAGTCTACGGACATTGGCCTCGCTCACCACAATACATAGCATCTTTTGAGGTGCTTCTTCGGATTCAACAACATCACCAATATAAATAGCGATTCCAGAAACCTCAGCCCTGACTGTGCGTACCTCAAGTTTATTTGTAACAACATAAAAAATCTTTGTGTCTTCACTGACTTTATCCCCCTCACTAATGAGTGGATACACATTAACACCTTTACCTTCAATTAGAAACACTTTTGTTTTAGCAGGCACATACAGTACTTGATTAAGAGCAGGGCTAAACACTGCTATATCCGATTTAAGCACGCCTTCAATGAGGTCAACAGCTACCTCTGGTAATCTCTCATATACAATCTCGACAAACCTTTTTTCACAGTTGCTAAGCTCATTCTTTATAGTATAGAAACAAAGACGTTTAGTATCAATACATATCTGTGATGCGAAATTAACTATAAGGTTTAAGTAGGCTTTATCTTCAAGACTGTTTACATATTCGTAATCAATGTAAGCCACCGGAAAAACATGCTCAATCTTCTCACCCATAACAATCAACTAGTGCAACTGGTTTACTTAGCTCTTTCGATCATGTATAGAACAAGTTCTTTAAACATGTTAAGCGCTTCAGTGTCTTGCGCAGATAATGTGTTGAGAGCCTCGACCGCTCTCTCGGCATACATCTTTGCCAATGACTGGGCATATTCAAGTGCACCACTATCAATTATTAGTTTAGCTGCTTCCCTGAATTCATCCATCGTCGCAGACCTGTTCCCAAGCACCTTTAGAAGCTTTTCTCTTTTTGCCTGCTCTAAGTTCTTAAGAGCATATATTACTAGTATTGTCATTTTACCTTCTCTTAAATCACTATAGACTGGTTTGCCCAGCACCTTTTCATCTCCAATAAGCCCTAATATATCATCCTTTATCTGAAAGGCTATACCTGCATTCATCATTACATTGAACAGCTTATCAATTAAATCTTGCGGTGCTCCAGCTAAAACCGCTCCAATCTTTGCTGAAAACGCAAAAAGTGCTGCTGTCTTCTTTGACACCATATCTATATAGTCCTTTACATCAACCTCAGACTTGCTAGGTAATATCATGTCAAGGGCTTGACCCTCAGCAACCGTTATTGCGGCTTCTGTTAGGAAATCCAATGCCTTGACAACATTTGTGCTTGGAACCCCTAGCTCTAAGGCTTTGAGGAGACACTTATATGCATATGCATATAGCAGATCGCCTGCAACTATGGCTGTATCTATACCCCAAATCTTGTGAACCGTTGGAACTCCTCTTCTAACCTCATCCTTATCTATTATATCATCATGTATGAGCGTAAATGTGTGAAGAACCTCTACAGCGGCAGCACCAGGTATTGCTATGTTCTCATTACCTCCAGCAATCCTCGCAGAAAGAGCTACCACTAGTGGTCTAAGCCTTTTACCTCCCGCTTTTATATAGTGCAGTGCAGCGTCATAGAGCACTTGAGGAGCCCCTTTGACTGTCTCATATATGAATGAGTCTACTTTCCTGCTTAGCTCCTCGGCATACTTAAGGAGGTCTTCCATTTAGACCCCATTATGTAGTGCTACAGCAGTGTATATAAGCCCGTTTGTTCCGAAGCACTAGCTTTCTTGCACATATCCAGTAAGCAAGATTTCCCTTAATTAGTATAGGTACAGTCTTCAATTCTTCAATGTTTCTAGCTCCTACAAGCACCATTGAAGCCCTTAGCTGATTTAATAGCGTCTGAATGAACTCCCTAGCATTACCCATTATCACTGCTTTAAGGAATGGTTGGGCAATTCCCGCAATATCGGCACCTAATGCAATTACCTTTGCCACATCTAAACCTGTTCTAATGCCTCCACTACCAATAACAGTAATGTCATTTGCTACACTACGCACCTCGCAAACTGCTGCAGCTGTGGGTATACCCCACGCAACAAAAGGTTCACCGTAAAGTGTTAAATGCTTGCCCGCTTTCTCAGCCCTCATCAACTCAATTTTAACCCAGTTAGTACCTCCAGCACCAGCCACGTCGAAGATCTTTACACCTACACTATAAAGTTTCTCTACAACCTCTCTAGACAGCCCATTACCAACTTCCTTCACTATTATTGGAACCTTTAAGCGTTGAACAAGCTCTGCAATAATGTTTACTATGCCTTCAAAGTCTCTATCGCCCTCTATCTGCATAAGCTCTTGAGCAGGGTTTAGGTGGATAGCTAGAGCATTCGCTTCAATGCTTGCAACAATTGTTTCTATATGCTCAAATGTGAGGCTCTTTAGCTGAGCAAAACCAATATTCGATATGACTGGAACGCTGTGTGCCACCTCTCTAACGACTTTATATGTTCTTGTGAGTGAGGGGTTGTTTATCATTGCCCTCTGACTTCCAACTCCTATAGCTATGCGAAACTCCTCTGCAACCTCAGCTAGCTTTCTATTTATCTCGTAGGCCTTCTCCGTACCTCCAGTCATACCCGATATGATTATTGGCGCTCCTAGCTTATACCCTAGGAACTCTACAGAAAGGTCTAACTTGTCTACAGAAACCTCTGGCAATGCTTGGTGAATTAGTACAACATCCTCTAACAAAGTGGTTAGCGGTCCTTGAGATTGTGGCGAAAGTGCTAGGTCTATATGCTCTTGTTTTCTGCTCTCAATATTCATGAAGTCACCTTCGTTCCAGGAACAGCTTCTTTACAGAGACTTGCACGTATAAAATCTTTCTTAAGTCCATTGAAAATTAAAACCTCCTCTATATTGCTATTCCAGTACCTCGCACCCAACATAAGTTTTGACCTCATCTCGCCAGTAACATCAACTCTTCTGTTTTGAGCCCCAAAATCAATGTGATGCACATCCCTGATGCTAACAACAGGCAAAAGCCTTGCCCCTGGCACAGATGGGTGCTTATCGTAGACCCCATTAACATCAACAGCGAAAAGTAGCCTACAAGGTCTAAACACGTATGAGAGCCTCCACACAATCTCATCTCCAGATAACACTTCAAAATCATTGCATGAGAGTATTGCATCGCCATAAAGCACTGGTACAGCACCCTTTTTAATTGCTTCCTCTAACGGCTTTGAAAATAGCTGTAGTACACCATTACAGTCTCTATAAAAAATAGCGTGAGTATCTACTGAAAAGGCTGGTACACCAAACAACTTTAAGGCGTCTATGATAATGGAATTGAGCTCCTTCATATAGTACACAACTTGAGAGAACGCATCAGCGTCTGGCACACCCTGATACTCTGCTACTGTAGGATGCCCAAAGCTTCCACCCCCATGCACAATAATAATCCTGCTACTACAGTTACTATACGCAATGCTAATCTCCTTTGCAATCCTAACAATCTCACTATATCTTATGTGGTAGTACTTGCTCTTGTCAGTAATTATTGAGCCTCCTAGCTTTATCACATTAACTTCTGAAGACATTAAGTTCTTGCCTCTTTACTTTAAACTATAGCCACAACTCTATAAGACTTTATGTCGTTAATATCAATAACATGCTTAATATTGTGCACAACAGGAATATCGTTTAGTTTTAGTGCCTCTCTAATCATACCACTTTCTACTAGGTAGTACAGCGCTATGTATTTGCGTACCTGGTTATAGCTTTCCTCAGACCATGCATCCGTGTTCTGCGCCAAAAAGCTGATTACATGTGTTGCCATCTTGTATATTAATGACATGACAACTTTATCGTAAGGATTTTCAATAGCTTTGTAAGCACTGGTATAGGGAATCTCAAATATTTTAACTACCTCAACAAATCTATGTCCAAGCTTCACGAATTCATCATAGCCTCTGGCAATGCAAAGAGAGTTAAAGAGGTATGCACATCTAAGTGCTGTTATATAGCCTGGATCTATCCCAAGAACTTTTTCATCTAACATGCCAAGAAGTGAAAGAGCAAGCCTATAATCACTGTGCCTAAGTCTTGACACGGTTTTAAATACCTCTGCCGTAATGACGGCAAGTAATGATATTGATGGAGGCTCTGATGAGCAACTATATATCGATACTATTGGCTGAAGCTCTATATCCAGTTCATCAAAAAGTTTGCTTAGGAAAACCAAACTAAGTTGGTTAAGTTCGTCGCCAACCCTATTTATGTATCCCTCTGCTTCATGACTTTTAATGAGCTTGACATCAACAACACACTTAATTTTGGATGGAAGTGCTACAAATGGAAAGTAAATGCCTTTGATTGGTACACCTAGCAGAGGAAATGGAACAAAAATTTCCTTCTTTATTACCCTCTCGACGCCTTTATGGTGTTGACTCAAAAGCCTCGGGACCCACAGGTAAATTATCTGAAGGTCCTATAACCCCTCTTTCCCTCAGTATCTGTCTCGTTAAGATCCAGTAAAGCAGAGCCAGTGATTTCCTACCCTTATTATTTGCTGGTATTGCTAGGTCCACGCCCTCAAGTCTATTGTCTGTGCTAACAAATGCCACTACCGGTATCCCCACCATAAGTGCTTCCTCAAGAGCTTGAGAGCCTGCCTTGGGGTCTGTAAGTACAATAACATCCGGCTCGTAATACGTCTCTAGCTTAGGATTGGTTAGCGTACCTGGCAGAAACCTGCCAACAACAGCCTTCACACCTGTAAACTCAGCCATCTTAAGCACTGGTACCCTTCCATATTGCCTTGTCGAGACAACCATAATCTTTGAAGGTTCGTACCTGCTCAGGAACTTAGCCGCTATCCTAAGCCTTTCATCAGTTTTTCTGATGTCGAGTATGTAAAGCCCGTCAGGTCTTACTCTAAATACAAACTTCTCCATATCCTTAGTGCATGTATGGGTACCTATATGAACTCCTGCTTGTAGGTATAGTTCTAATGGAACTAGAAGCTCTAATTGCTGTTGTTCGAGGACTTTACGCTCCTCTTCCATAACATACACCTCTACTTAACATTACCATACCTAATTACTTCTCTATACAATTCTATGTGAGATATAAGCATTCTTCTACAGCAGTACCTCTTAATACCGAGATCATCAAGAACTTTCGCTGGGTCTTCGCCTCTTTCCACACGCCTCTTAAACTCTTCCCACTTCGCACCTATTGGGTAACCACATGTAAAGCATCTAACAGGTATAATCATAGGCACTATCACCTATATGACTTCTGTCTAAATCTTCTAGCGCTATACCTCATCCACTTCTCAGGCTCTGTCTGCCTTGGGTCTCCTACCAGCATTGTTCTATCGTATGTCATATAGAGCTCTCTTATAATGGGGTTCTCAAAAAACATTACAATACCTCTGGCAACGGCAGTTCTAACTGCATAGGCTTGTGCCATTACACCTCCTCCTTCAACAGTTACTGATATGTCTATAGCGTTCCTAAGATTCTCGCTTAGTAGAAATAGGGGCTCCATCATCTTTAGTCTAGCTATCTCAATAGGCCAAAGCTCAACAGGAACTCCGTTAACTCTATAGCGCCCTATGCCAGATACTATAATAGCTCTCGCTATAGCAGTCTTTCTCTTACCATAGCTTAGAACGTACTTCTTTCCACCTACCATCTGCTTGTATGCGCCTAGCACCTTAAGAGTTGCTTCCTGAGTCATTTATGTAGCACCTCTAGGGTTCCATCCCATAGCCTTTGCTAATTCAGCTAGTGTTACAATATCGCGTGGTCTCTTTTTAGCATGCTCGGAACTATTTATGGATATGTCTACGAGTTTATATGCTGTTTTGCCTTCAAACTCTTGTGGAATCCCTACGTATGCCTTTACAAGCTTAATCAACCTAAGCTTTCTGTTTATGTTCTTAGGTAGCATGTTTCTCACAGTCCTCTTAAATAATGATATTGGGTGTCTTGGTCTGTGAATTGCTTGCCTATAAGGATTTCTATGTGTTTTAACTTCAAACAACAGCTTGTAGCCCTCAATCACCCTCTTTCTTTCGCCTGTTAATACAGCCTTCTCTATGTTAACTACATGAACTCTTATGCCCAGCTTCACAAGCTTTGCAACGATGCTAGCAAGTCTACCCAATATCAGTGAGTCGGCATCTATGATAATTTCCTGCTTATTTGCTAATTCTGAAGCGAATAAGTCCTTTGATGTTATCTCAACAATGTTCATATGATCACCTTCACCCCACTACCCTTTGGATTCTCATTGACAAGCTCAAGAATGTGAATAGCTCTTCCATTAGCTGCGATAATTTTCTCTAGAGCTTGCTTTGAAAATGCAACTGCTGCTATAGTAACGCGATGATCGAGCTTCCCAATGCCTAGAACTTTACCTGGCACAACCACTACATCTCCATCCTTCGTATACTTGTTGATTTTATACAGGTTTACAACTATTCTTCTACGTGCTGGTCTCTCAAGCAATTCAGCCACATACCTCCATATCTTAGCTTTGTGCATTTTTGCAGACTTTAGTAACAATCTAATTGTTTTCCTTAACACATAGTTTGTTGGTCCTGTTCTTCTCACGCCTTTGCACCCTTCTTGACGTTCTCAATAAAGCTCTGTAAGACAGACAATTCCTTCTCTAGTATCTTAAGGGCTGCCCTAATAATAGTTTCTGGTTCTAGGGAACCGCTTGATTCAATTCTTAAAATGTTTTTATCTGTTAGGTTTGCAACATTAATTGCCTTAGTGGGGCAGGCTGCCACACACTGCTTACAGATAATACATTCTAAAGGTTTGTCAACAGCAAGTCTTTTGTTTTCTATTTTCAGTACCCTCTTTGGACATACATCAACGCATTTACCACAAAGGGTACAGAGGCTTTCATCTATTGTTATGTTAGCAACGTTTCTAATAACAGCTATTGTAGTAGGACTCCATTTGGCGTGTTCAAGACCTCTACCAATTCTCGCTCTAAGTTCTAGCGATATTCTTTGACCTGGTGCAAGGATTACTATAGGTATGTTATCATAGACAGGCTTTACATAAGGATCTTCAGACTTTATGTCGCCTGAATAGACAGTTACTTCTTGTTCGTGAGCCTCTACCTCTAGAAACATATTAATGAAGCACTTGTCGCAAACGTCTTTTGGAGGCTTCTCTTCAGAGTCTGAGGAGCATTTTTCGCAGAGTAAGACGTCAGTTGCTAGTAGCTTGTCGATGTAATCCTCTGAACGTAGAGGTACCATCGCTAGTCTATGTGCGAGCATTTCATCAAACATTAGTGAGGTGTTTGCAACTATCGTAACTTCATCAATAGCGTAGGTAGGTACCTTCGCCATACTATAGCGTCTGATAGCGTTTAAAAACGGTAAAGGAAAGCCATCTATATATAGCTCTATAGCCTCTGAGCTCCAATCCCTAACCTCTATACTCACTAACTACACCCTTCTACCACGCCTACCTCCAGGTCTACGCGTTGTGTCATGAGGAATTGGCGTTACATCCTCTATTCTACCAATAATAAAGCCTGCTCTTGCAAGCGCTCGTATTGCTGCTTGAGCACCAGGACCCGGTATCTTGGGTCCGTGACCACCGGGAGCTCTAACCTTTATATGTATGGCTGTTATACCCTTCTCCATAGCTTCTTGAGCGACCCTATAAGCTACCATCATTGCGGCATATGGGCTTGGCTTCTCTCTGTCCGCTCTAACAACCATTCCGCCAGAGCCTCTAGCAACAGTTTCTGCACCACTAAGATCTGTTATATGAACTATAGTATTGTTATAGGATGCATATATGTGAGCAACACCCCATTTAAGCTCTCTACTACTGAATGCCATAAGTTATTCACCTAACTTTCCTCATCCAGGGTTAGTCTGAGGAGTGTTTTGCGAAACTGAAGAAACCTCTTCAACTTTCTTTCTTACAAATGGTGAAAGTGGGTAAAACTCGACATAGTTTTCTTCATCTCTCGACACTAAATATCCTGGCGATGTAACTCTCCTACCCTTTATAGCTATGTGACCGTGTACTACTAACTGCCTTGCTTGATGAATTGTTTTGGCAAGTCCTTTTCTCCAGACAATAGTTTGAAGCCTTCTCTCCAATATTGCCTCAACGCTTAGGTTCAGAATATCAGATATATCAGCATTAGGTGTTTGCAGGATGCCCATGCTATAAAGCCTTGATGAAAGTTGCTGCAACCTCTTAATCCTCTCTTCCTCTGGAAGGGCAAGCAGAGATCTTGCCAGATGCTTTATCTTTCTAAGCATCGTTTCAGCTATCCATAACTCTCGCTTGTTTCTAAGACCATATGTGCCTACAAGCTCCATTTCTCTTAATAGCCTAGTTTTGATCCATGGATGCCCAGGAGACTCCCACTTCTTTCTCGGTTTCTTTGGGTCACCCACCCACAACCACCCCATTAGTAAAGCTACTTCTGTTGCTGTTGTTGCTGAGCGCCTTTCTTTCTTTGAACACCAACAACAGGACCAACACGTCCTGTTGTATGAGTTCTCTGACCCCTTACCTTATAACCTTGGGCATGCCTTATACCTCTCCAGCTCCTTATCTTAATCTCACGATCAATATCTTTTCTTGCATAGAATATGAGTTCTGATGAAACTAGGTGCATGTCTTCCCCTGTCTCATAATCCTTCCTTCTATTGAGCATCCATGCAGGAAACCCAAACTTTTTAGGATCTTTAATCAGCTCTTCAATACGCGTCACATCCTCATCTGTTAAGTACCCTACAAGCATATTGGGATCATAACCTAGTTTTCTGCAAAGTGCTATGGCAAAGTTGTAACCAACACCCTTTATTTTTGCCAAGCCCCATGCAAGGCTTGTATTACCAGGTATGTCTGTCTCAGCTATTCTTACGATATGTCTGAAACCTTGTGATGACATTCTCCTAACCTCGTAATCAATATTGCAAAGGGTTTAGCATTACTAAGGCAGGTTATTAGTTGCTTGAATAAAAAGTACTTTGAGTCCGCTTTTAAGCTATGCAGAAAATATTGTTTGAGAGTGAAAAAGAGCTGAGTTTATTTCTTTGCGTATAGCCAGCAAGCGACATAGTGACCTGGCTCAACCTCTACAAGCGGTGGCTCCTCCCTCCTACAAACATCCATAGCAAACGGGCATCTCGGGTGAAACCTACAACCGGGCGGTATATTGATGGCGCTGGGCACCTCGCCCTTAATATCGAGTTTCCTTAGCTTGAGTCTGTTTCGTGGATCAGGTTCGGGAACTGCTTGCATTAATGCCCTGGTGTATGGATGTAACGGATTATCAACGACCTTTGCAGTTTCACCCATCTCAACAATTTTACCCAAGTACATCACAGCTATTCTATCACAGATGTTGGCTGCTATTGCAAGATCATGTGTTATGAACACGTATGAGATGTTTCTAGTCTTCCTTATCTCAAGCATTAGCTGAAGTATCTCTGCTCTTATTGACACATCCAGCATTGATACAGGCTCGTCGGCAACAATTAGACTTGGTCTCAGGATCAGTGCTCTAGCTATGGCAACCCTTTGCCTCTGACCTCCTGACAACATGTGTGGGTATCTATCTATAAACTCTTGTGGTGGTGTAAGCTTCACCTCCTCTAATGCTTTCATAACATGCTCTAATCTCTCAGTTGGATCCCTTCCAATGTTGTGTATTAGTAGTGGCTCCTCTAAAATATCCTTAATCTTCATTCTTGGATTTAGAGAGCCAAATGGATCTTGAAACACCATTTGAATCTCTCTTCTAAGGGCTTTATCCACTTCCTTAGGATACTCCATTGCTAGATCAACATATTCCTGTTTATATCCATACTTCTCTAGAACTCTTCTTGCGTCTGGCGATGGTTTGTAGAGCATTTTTCCTGATGTAGGCTCAAGAAGCCTTACTATAACCTTGCCTGTTGTCGTCTTGCCGCAACCGGATTCCCCAGCCAAGCAGAATATCTCTCCCCTGTTAACTGTAAAGCTAATACCATCAACAGCCCTTACATATATCGGTGGCCTGAGCCCTAAGACTTGTAGCAGTGAGCCTCTGAGTATGTAGTACTTCTTAAGGTTTTCAACAATTAGAATGGGTTCGCTCATGACTTACACCCTTCTGAGCCTGGGCTCTACCACCCTTTCAAGCGCTAATCCTAGCAAAACAAACGTAAGCGAAGTTATAGATATTGCTATACCTGGTGGAAATATCCACCACCAATAAGCTATGTTACCATATATTCTAGCATCTGCAAGTATCCCACCCCACGTAGGAAGCCCGTGCTGTAATCCGAGAATTGATAAACCTGCCTCAGTTAGTATTGCACTTGGTGTTGCGTATACCATTTGAGCTGCTATATATGGCAATAATTGCGGTATTATGTGCTTGCGCATAATCCACCAATTGGATGCACCAACAATCCTTGCCGCCTCAACGTAGGCCTCAGCCTTAAGGCTCAGCGTCATGGATCTCACAACAATTGCCAGCCCTCCCCATCCAAACACTATTAACGTGCCAAGTATGGTCATCAACATTATGAAGGGCTTCAAAGGACTAGCTCCATACGCTTGCTGCACAGCTACAGCGAGAAGTATGAGTATTGGAAGCGTTGGTATACTTCCAAGAACATCAATGAACCTCTGAATGAATTCATCTATAAACCCTCCATAGTATCCACTTACAAGACCTGCAAATAGCCCTATCAATGTTGTTGCAACAGCTGTTCCAAAACCTATTAGTAGTGCTACTGGTAAGCCAAAGAACAGTGCTTCTGCGATATCTCTACCCCTGTAATCTGTACCCATCAAACCATAGCATGTACCTACAATCGCAAATCTGAAGTTTGTTGAACTCTTAATTGCTGAGAGAAGCTTATCAACATCGCTTCTTGATGGGCTTCTCAAGTAAGTAACATCTATTGTTACCTCCACTCTATATTCACCATTCAGTGTAGCTACATTATCTGGCTTAGTTAAGTCTCCAAATAGATACTTTGTGTACTCTCTTGCAATGTCATAGACACTTGAATATGCTAATAACTGTGGATAGAGCGTTACCAACATCGATGCGACCTTCATTGAATCCGGATTTGTTAGAACACCATCTATACGTATACTGCCGTTAATGCCTGTTGCTAGGTATTCTAAGACATTTTGCACCTTTACATTATCAGGTCGAGTTAAGCTTACAGAGATCCTAATGCTCTGAACATTGGCGAGTCTAAACCCATCTATTGCTAGGGCAAGGTCTCGCGGATAACCATTAGCTGTAAGCCTATATACTGCTGTATACCTCAATGTCACACTATTACTGCTAATGTCATACCTATAGGTTATAGACCTCAAATCAACCTCATAATGCGGCACACATGCATAACCAAATATCGATGCCCACTCTGGCGGAACAGTCTTAGGCTTAATTCCCCACGGCTTAGGATCGTTCCATACCTGAACAAAGTTAGGAGGCAACATTATTGCTGCAATAATACCCAGGATTACCAATAGAGTTAGCAATGTTAAAGCAATTTTACCTGTTACTTGACTCCAAACCTCAGCTCTAATAACATCAATAACTGATTTTATGCTTTCCTTCAGGGTCATAGCCTCACCCTAGGATCTAAAGCTACATAGAGAACCTCTAAAATGAACCTGGCAATCACGTAAACCAGTGTTAAAACATATGTAAGACTAAGAATTGTTGCTGGATCGCCACTTTGAATAGCAGCGTAGTAGAGCGTCCCCATACCAGGCCAGTCAAAGACCGACTCAGTAATAATATATCCCCCTAGTGTACCAGCAAGTGCTAAAAGTGCTGAGGTGATGATGGGCGATAACGTAGGTCTCAATATGTATCTCCTATACACAACCTCTCTTGGAAGCCCCCTAGCCTCAGCAGCCGTAACGAAATCTTCTCTAACTATCCTCAAAAGCACTGCTCTTACGCTATAGATCCATGGACCCAGGAGAACTATGACTATGGTTAGTATTGGTAGCCATGCGTATTGCAATACGTTTAGGAATCCTGTAAAGATCCCTACCATATCTCCCTTAGAGTATGCCAGTGCAAGGTTGTCTAGAGCCCTAATAACTCCTCTAAACTGCTGGGGTGCTATACCAAGTCTATAACTGAACACAAATATCATTATAAGCGCAAGCCACCAAATAGGGATAGCATTCATTATTGCTGCATATGCTACAGCCAATCTATCAGCAAGTGAGCCAACCTTGAATGCTATACGAGGTGCGATCACCATTGCAAGCAGAATTGTTATTAGCTCTGCTATTGTCACCATAACAATTGTTCTGGGTAAGCACACTACTATAACATCGCTTGCCGTGGCAGGAGGCTGAACACCTGCAACATCAAATACTGAAGTTGCACTTGCAGAAACCTCGCCAAACCTAAAGGTTAGGGTAGATATTGCCAGAGGAATGATTCTATAGATCCACGGCTTATTCAATCCATAAGCCTCTATAAGTGTCCGCTCATACTCTCCAACAAGCTTATTAACATAGGTTTCATTAACGCCAGGCATTCTGGACAAGCTTTGCCTGTACGCCCTCACTTCTTCGTTTATAATAGCCTTAATTACCGAATCAGCATAGCCCGTAGCCCCAATAATAATAGCTGTCAAAAATACTGCTATTATCAATGCTATAGTTAGGAATATCGCTCTACGAATTATTATTGTTCCTACACCCATCTTCGATTCTCACCAAATATGAATTACAACGATTTCTTTATAGCGCTAATATCAGTATAAGGATTAATACGAGGTGGGTTTAAAATATTTTATGCAATATGCCATTGGTTTGACAGATATAATTATACAATACCATGTTAATCAAGATAAACATTTGTGATATGATATATTAAAAAATAAAAAATTAAAAATGAAAATGGTTATTTGATTGGCTACAGCTACTTTCTAGGTCTCAGCAACAGTACTATGTTCATTATTATTGATATCACCACCAGCACTGTCAATATGATCACGTATGTATTTAGTGAGGATAAGCTGTTTACAGTGTCCCTCAGAGATGACACTTCTGATCTTAGATCCTCTACATCAGATGATACCTTATTAACGCTTGAGGATAGACTATCTACTGATGATCTTAACTTGTCTACTGTTGAGCCTAGTGTTGTTACCTGACTGCTTAGGTTACCAACAAGGTCTGCTATACTCCTTGTTGCACCAGCCTGCTCCTGCATCAACTTCGACAATCCTTCTAAAGCTGTTGCTACCTGCTGACCAATTTGCTGACCTATGGTTCCAAACTGTTCCCTGAGGGATGCTAGGCTCTTCTCCAGTTCTTGCATGCGCTGGGTAATTTCAGTTACCTGTTGCTGTACTGGTGCTATCTGTTGTCCAATTATTGCTGCTGGGTTGGGCTGTGCCTGCACAGTAACTGTCGCAAATGCTGGCACTACCACAGCTTCGCTAAATGCCAGTACCTGTATCTGATAGGTGCTGTAAGGCGCCATCCTTGAAGTGACTTCAGCTGGAATTGTAATCTGATAGGTTAATAGTGTAGCACCAGCTGTCAGCAACTTTGCCTCACCAACGTAGATTACAGCATTTGTCTGCACATCTTTAATTATGAACTGAACACGTATACCACCAGTAAGCACTGATGTTCTGCCTAGCTTTGTAACTGTTGGTGGAATAACATTGACTGTGAATGATGTTGCATTACCTACTATAATTGTTGGTGCCGCAGGTATTGTTAGTGATGCCGCTGATGCTGTTCCCCTAACCCAGAAGTCAGGTGCGAATGGATATGATGGGTCTCTGAATGCCTTTATTACTGCCTTCTGTGCTTTGTCATCAAATGAATCTAGATAGTATGGTCCTTGAGATATCCATGCATGTCCATGGGTGTTAACCCAGTTAATGAATGCTTGTAGCCTTGCCCTCCACTCATCTGGTGTCATGAATGAGCCTTTAGGCGTTGTAAAGTATTTTGCTGGGAAGTAACCAGCTGATAGTAATTTCTGTGCAAGGTTTGCAAGGTCTGTTGCATGATCCTTGAGTACTAGGTTCAGTGTTGGCAGATTCTTTGCTGCAGCAGTTGTTGTGCTTAGTGAGTACTTCTGCATATCAAAGACTATTACGTGCTGTAGTACTAGGAGCTCTGCTGGGTTGATTGGTGTGAGGGCTGCGTAGTCAGCTATGTAGTTGGGGTCGAAGTGCCAATAGTCAACGTAAACCTCTAGCGTGTTGTTCTCTGGAACTATTCTAAGCCCTTTGATTGTATCGAAGAAGGGTTTGTTGACCCCTGCAATCGATGATTCAAAGGAGGCCTTTGTAGTATTGTAAACTAGATCGAACCACAGTGCCCATGCTGCTAGTATGTCTCCCCAGGTTATTGTTACACCATGATGCCACTTCTTCCCTATGAACAGTGACATGTCATACTTTATAACAGACACTGCTTTTGTCCCAGGAGCCACATTAACCCATCTACCTTGCGATGCATCCCATATGATTGCATCTGATGGTACTGTCAATGTGCCGTTAGGCCCTGCTGTGTATACCGTGTATTTGACTCTTATTGGTATGGGCTCGCCATTGAATGGATCTCTCCATGTTAATGGATCATATGTTGCTCTCTCAATGTCTACGCTATAAACATCTGTGAACCCTCCATAAATGTTCCATATTGTTCTAGTTGTGTAAACCCATAGATGACCAATTGTAATGTCTTTCTTAGCAGGTGTGAACATTCCCTTTAAGTTGAATGGTGATCTAAGTCCTGCTCCAAAGTCTGTGGTTATACCCTGCATGTCTGCTCTAACAACGTGTATATCCATTCTTGTTGCTATCCAAAGCCTTACAGATTCCTGTATACACATCTCTGTGACTTTCCTGTATGTCTGAACATAGTCGTCATAGCTTGTGAATTTGCCGAAATATAGTTTCTGTGTAAGTTCATCTATTGTGTCGTTTCTGTACCACCAGTAGCCCTCTGTCTGCCATCCAGGCATGTAACCAAACCATGGTGCACACATCTGCGCTGGTGTACCCACATCATACCTCTCTAGTGCTCCCTTACCCCAGCCCTCAGTGTATAGATGCCACTTGAGCTCCTTAGGATCAGTGTCATAAACTATTGCAAGTGCTTGACCAAATGGCAGGTACTGCCTGTTCACAACAAAGCCTAGCCTCTCAAGTTCTGAGGCTATCAAGTCTCCTACGTCTCTTCTCTCATCCTCAGTCCTGATTATGAATATTACCTGTATTGGTTTACCTGCATAGTACCACTTTCCATCAACTAGGGTTGCACCAACCTTTGTAAGTGCCTTCTCAACTAATTGCCTTGCATAAGCAGGGTTGTACCCAATGCCAGACTTGGCTACAAGATCTGATATGAATATGTATGACGGGTCATAGTATGACAGGAATGTTGTCATCGGCGCTCCATAGCCTCTTAAAATGTTGTTCACTATGTAATCTCTATCGATTATGAAATTCAGTGCCCACCTAACCTCCTTTAATGCAAATGGGTTTATGTTTTGTCCGTCAGCCGCTAGGTCAACGAATGTTACACCCTTGTCAGGATCGTAGTAGACCTGCGATATAACCTCCTTTGGATAGCCAATAGCTTTCGCAATATCGTCTAAGCTCTTCTTGGACCAGTCACCGCTTAGGTTAACAGTTTTTACGGGAGCTGGATTAACAATTAGTGATAGTAGTCCTGCTGGTGAGGCTATGAAACGAATGTTTTGAACTCCTTGGAACTGATCAAGCTGTGATGCTCTCAATCCAAATATGTAAGCATCTATCTGTCCTGCTCTAAACGCTTCTCCAACTTGATCTAATACCACTCTGGTATATGTTATGCTTTCCGATGCTCCACCAACTTGTTGCTGTGCAAAAGCTGTTAATGTATAGGATATTGTTGGTAAGGCTAGGAGTAGTAGTAGTGAAATTGCTAGCAACTTATGTGCATTCATATGGATACCCAGAAAAAGTAGCTGTCTTGTATTGAGTTTAAAAATTTTTATGTTTCACACATCATTTATTAGAGAATCACATCATTGTTCTAACTTGGCAAACAGAAAATGCCTCTTTTAAGGAGACTCCTGATTATCGCTATTGTAATGTTTCTTCTAGCTCTCCTCCTAGCATTTACAGGTATGGTCACCGAAGAAACGAGTCTTGAAGTTAGGAGAGTCATAAATGCTGCTAACGGCTCTCTCTATTTAATATCTATGCAGAACTTTACTGTTGTAGAAAGTATTGGTGCTATAAAGAAAGCTGAGATTTGCGTTAATTACTCCTGCAGTACATGTAGAGTTTACTACTCAATAGCATACATTGGTGCTACAAACACTGTTGTCAATGGAACACTCAGCAATTATCATTGTATTGAGCTTGCCTCGACAAGGTTCATAGGTTTCTTGAAGAATGTGGGAGGAAATAACCAAATCACAATAAACTTGAACCTTGTACTGATTAAACCAAAGTTTTGGTTAGCAAGTATAGCAAGCCTTGCATTACTAGTTGTTGCTAGTGCATTGGTGCTGTACTACGTAGTAGCAATTACCAGGAGTTTGAAAAAGAGCTGAGTTTATTTCTTTGCGTATAGCCAGCAAGCGACATAGTGACCTGGCTCAACCTCTACAAGCGGTGGCTCCTCCCTCCTACAAACATCCATAGCAAACGGGCATCTCGGATGAAACCTACAACCAGGTGGTGGATTTCTTAGATCTGGTGGAGCACCAGGAATCCATGTGAGTGTTTTTCTCTGTCTAAGTGATGGAATGCTCCTTATGAGTCCCTGTGTATATGGATGCATAGGTCTTTCAAAAATTGCATCTGAAGGCCCTAGCTCAACTATCTTTCCTGCATACATCACCGCAACCTTATCTGCTATCTCTGCAATCAGACTGAGATCGTGCGTTATGAATATCATTGATATCTTCTCCTGCTCCTTTAACTGCTTTAAAAGGTTCATTATCTGAGCCTGAACAACCACATCAAGAGCTGTTGTAGGCTCATCAGCTATTACAAGCCTCGGTTTAAGTATTAGAGCCATTGCGATTACAACCCTCTGCTTCATACCACCACTAAGCTCATGAGGATATCTTCTTAGAACATCTGGCGCGAGACCCACAAGCTTTAGATACTGTGCAGCTATATCCAGCGCCTCCTTCTTAGTCAAACCCTTGTGATACATTAGCACCTCAGCTATTTGATCCCCTACCCTTATAACAGGATTCAAAACATTTAGAGCTCCCTGAAACACCATGCTGATCTTACTCCACCTAATCTTCCTCACTTCATCCTCAGGCAACGACGTTATATCAACACCATCCAGAATTATCTTACCATCAACTATTCTACCAGGGGGTGGAACAAGCCTTAGCAAAGCATAACCAAGAGTGCTTTTACCACAGCCAGACTCTCCAGCTATACCCAGCACCTCCCGCTCTGCAACATTAAACGACACACCGTCAACAGCTTTAACAGTACCTCGCGAAGTAAAGTAGTAGACCTTAAGGTTCTTAACATCTAATACCGGTGCACTCATATAAACCTAACACCATATACAGTTGTTGTAGATTACACTAAAGCATATTTTGATCTCCGATTATTGATGTGTAGACCAATTTTGTAACAAGGTGTAGCAGACTTATTTAAGTTTTGATGAGAATAATAATTACAAGCGGCTATGGTAATAATAGTTGGCGCCGGGGGCGGGATTTGAACCCGCGCGGGGATTACCCCCACCGGCTCTCAAGGCCGGCCCCTTAGACCGCTCGGGCACCCCGGCGCCAGAAAAGAAAATATTTCTAGCTTGGATTAAAAACCTACTTTCTCTTTACCTCGATCTCTATATAAACATTCTCTGGCACTCTGATTCTCATTATTTGTCTTATTACATGCTCATTTGCTTCTACATCTATTAACCTTTTGTGTATTCTCATCTCCCACTTATCCCAAACTTTACTGCCTTCACCGTGAGGCAGTCTTGGAACAGGTATAACTAGGCGTTTTACTGGTAGTGGTACAGGTCCTTTTACCTTTACCCCCGCCTTTTTTGCGATGTCAACTATTTGGGAAACTACATAGTTTAAATTATTTGGATCTGTGCTCCACAGCCTTATTCTAACAATTGCTGACATGGTTTTGTTCCCTAAAAAGTTGCTTGCTTTATTTACTTGCCTTGAACTTGAGCAGGTTTAACATCTATTACTATGCCTATGCCTACAGTCTTGCCCATGTCTCTCATTGCAAATCTTCCGAGTGGTGGGAAGTCGCTGTACTTCTCTATTACTAGCGGCTTTAGTGGCTTAAACTTTATTATTGCTATATCTCCCTGCTTAATGAAGGGCGGATTCTTCTCCGTAATTTGACCTGTTCTCGGATCTA
>JAPWUB010000011.1 GCA_028275745.1 Desulfurococcales archaeon
CGATACACTGCTGGCAAAGGAGAAGCTACCACTGATAAACAGGCTCATAGAGCTTAACCTCATAGTAGACTCCATAACGTATCGAGATCCAGAGCTATGGGTAGACCAGCCACCACCACAGAAAGACCTGGAGCTAGGCATAGGCAAGCACATAGCTTGGCAAACACCGCTACACAGAGAAGCTGTTAAGAGAGCTCTGCAAGAGCTGTAGACCAGTCGTTAGAATGGGGATAGGTGTCAGAATCCCTAGCATTACGATGGCAATAGTGAAGCAAGGCTTTATAGCAGTGTAAATGGTGAAGGGTTCAGGGGTAACAGAGGCAATTGCAAACGCTTAAGTGCTTTAAAGGCGTATCGAGAGTTTTAATCTTGAAGTTGTGTATAGCAATCCATGAAAGCTGTGTTCAAAATGGAGTTTGCTATGAGTAGACCCGAGGACAAAACACTTGAGGTTATTGTTAACATGTTAGAGGCCTATGCTCGAATGCTTATGATTATTGCTGAAGTCGAGGAGACTACTGGTAAGAGGTTTACAGAGTTTCTGAAAGAGTTGTTTGCGCCTGAGAAGCTAGGTGAGCTAATATAAGAAGATGCCAGCAGATGTTTATGGCGAGTTTATGGCGGCGTTGATGAGGCTTGTCTCCATAGCCTCTACAATTCAAAATCCGCTAGCTCTTTCTATTGATGAGAAGAAGAGGGTTTCGAAAGAGATTATGGAGATTGCTGAAGCCATTAGGAAAGCGGCTGAAAAGTTCAGGGCTGGTAGAGATGAGTGAAGAACGTGCTACTGAGCACTTACCGCTAGGTATGGAGCATATTCTTACAATGCCAGCATTGATTCAGCTATCGGGATTGTCTCCAGATAGTATCACCAATGCTATATCCTTTACAATAGCTAAATCGCTGTTTAGAGGAGTTGTGGTGGAGATTGTAAAGAGTGTTGTGGTGCAGGAGCTTACACACCTCACTAATGCTAGGTACTCTATAAGTGTTGAGGAGGATGCTGACTGGGGCTTTGTGTACATCATTACGTTAGAGACGAGCGCTAGGAAAGCACTGGAGGTGAATTTAGAGTTACAGAAGAGGTTTCCCGGAATCCCCATAGTTGTTAAGTGGACTGGAAGCATGGATCTCTCTGAAGAGGAGCTCATAGGCTACATAGTGAGGATAACAAGAGCTGGGGGATTCAAGGCAAAAGCACCACCAGGTTTTAGTAGTGTTGAGGTGGTGAGAGAGATTAGGGAGGAGTAATGGCATATGTCGATACTAATATGCTGATAAGCTACTACTTTGATGAAGAAAAGTTTCATGAGATTTCTGTAAGGATTTTCAACGTGTTGAGGGCTATGCGGAAGAAGATATACATCTCCTCACTAACGCTAGTCGAACTATACTCCGTTATAGCTAGGAATCTATCTAGGTATAGGTTACCACCACACTACATGGTTCTAGATGAGGAGAGGAAAATACATGCGCTCGTCAAGGACATACTAGAGCACTTAAAGCCTATTCTTGTTGATGATGAGCCAAAATTAGAGCTATTTGATAAGAGCAGGGTCTTCCACATATATAAGAAGGCTATCAGCTATGTAGCTACATTAAAGCTTAAATCACTAGACCTATTACATATCACCTACGCTGTGCTATGAATCTCGACACATCGATAATTATGGCAATTGCGCTAGCGTTACTGCACTTCAGCTTCCCACTGCTATACTACCTGTACCTGAGGAGCAGGTGGCTTAACAGGTCCTGGGATCTGGGGAGAGACCCTAGCTACAAACCCAAAGTAACAATTGTTGTTCCAACGTATAATGAGGCTGGCTTGATTTGGAGGAAGCTTGATGATATAGCTTCTCAGGATTATCCAAAAGAGCTTGTTGAGATAATTGTTGTTGATTCTGCTAGCACTGATGATACTCCAAACATTGTTAGGAGGTGGATGGAGAGCCACAGAGACTTCAAGGTCATCCTAGTTGAGGAGGGTGTTAGAAGGGGTATGGTTCATGCTTTGAATTATGCGTTAGGGTTTGTTTCTAGTGATAGTGAGGTTGTTATCTTTACTGATGTTGATAGTTTTTGGGATGCTGATACGCTTAAGAAGGTTGTTTCCTACTTTGCTGATCCTAGTGTTGGAGCTGTAACAGCGTCTATAGAGCCTTTGGAGAAGGGGCTGGGAACAGAGTCTGCATATAGAAGGTTCTATAATGACATAAGGGTTGTTGAGTCAAAGATTCATAGCACGCCAATACATAATGGTGCTCTCGTAGCGTTTAGGAAGGCTTTACTGGATAGGATAGGTGGATTACCAACATATACAGGTAATGATGACTCTACACCAGCCTCATTAATAGCTTTCATGGGTTACAGAGCTATACAAGTTGATGATGCTATTGCTAGGGAGCCTATATCGAGAGACAGGTTCATGAGGAAGGTTAGGAGAGCACAGCACCTCATACTACACTTCCTCCACACAAAGAGATACGCAAAGAAACTTGGCATCTACAGAAAAACAGCATTCGACAAGATATGGCTTATAGAGTCGTACCTTCATCTAGCAAACCCATGGCTACTACCAGCATCAGCACTACTCCTACTCACAGAAGCACTAACTCTACATCTAATGGCAACAGCGCTATTCATAGTAGGGATAGCATTACTTCTATTCAAACCATACAGAACATGGATAGCAACACAGATATACCTAATTGTGGCAAGCATAAGAAACATATGGACAAAGGAAATAGCCTGGGAAAAAGAGGAGAAGTGCTAATCAATAAAAAAGTATTTTGATTTTCAAGACAACTTTAATGAGATATCATGCCAACAGATATTCTAAAGAGGCTTGCAAGCGATGTGGCTATCTCTAGAATCTTTTTAAGTATTGATAGCTTCCTCTCCCAACCATTTGTCTTCTTCAACTCCTCAACCAATGGCCGAATCTTTTTCAACGCTTCAAGAGCTCTTGGATCATATGGATGTAGTTCTTGAGAACTTGTCTAATGTGGTAAAAGTCTTATTTAGGTAGCTAGGGGTGGTGTTATAGCGCTTGGAGCTCGTTTCGGAGTCGTTAAAGGTTCTGGGCGAAGAGACATTTATGAGAACGCTTATTTCAGACTATGAAGGTGAGATGCTCATAGATAGCAGAGTGCTTGAGCAACTAGGCTTAGAGGTGGATTTAACTATAGGAAGGTTGAGGGAAACTAAGATATATCCGCTTTTTAGGGATATACGATGAAGGCGCTGTTTATAGCACCATCCTACTACCCACACACAGGAGGCGTAGAATACGTAGTTAAATCAATTGCTGAGAGGCTAACCAAAGCAGGTCACGAAACAATTGTTGTTGCGGGAGAGCCAAGCACCGATAAGCCTCGTGAGGATGTTGTCGAGGATGTCAGAGTTGTTAGGTGGCCTGTTTGGAGCCCTGGAAACGCCTACCACATCCCTAGGAGGAGAAGTGAGCTGGAGGAGCTCTTGAAGGAGCTAGCTAGAGAGGTAGATGTTGTTCATGTTCATAGCGTTCACAGCATATTCACGGTTTATGCAGGGCTAGTAATAACAGATAGCAGTGCTTCTCCAAGAATTGTTGTTACCCCGCACTACCACGGAACTGGGCATACCTTTGTGAGGAGGGTTCTCTGGACCTTTTGGAGATGGAGAGTAGCAGAACTGCTGAAAAAGGCTAGCATTGTTCACGCTGTTAGCAAGAGAGAGGCATCGATACTAGCAAGCCACTACCCAGAAGCTAGAAGCAAAATCGTTGTTATACCAAATGGCGTGGATGAGGACGTACTTAGCTATAGGTGGCAGGGACAGAGCAGCAATTACATGGTTTATGCTGGAAGGGTGGAGAAGTACAAGAGGCTAGAGATAGCAGTAGACATCGCCAAAGAGCTAAACCTAAAGCTACTAATCATAGGCAAAGGACCATACAGAGAAAAACTGGTGAGGTACGCAGGCAAGGTGTATAGAGGTGGTGTAGATTTCCTAGAGCCACAACCAAGAGAAAAATACCTAGAGTTAGTATCAAGAGCAAGATACGCGATAAACCCAAGCAAACACGAAGCATTCAGCATATTCACAGCAGAAGCACTAGCCATTGGAACACCAGCAATAACAACAAAAGAGGTAGCTGAAAACTTGGAAGCACAAACAAAGCCTTTCACCAGAGACCTAGTCATAGTAGAGAAAGTACTGACAAAGACATGGAACGAAACATTACAACTATACCTAAGCGAGTTATATAGATAAAGGCGTGGATGCATCATGAAGATTGCCTTAATTAGGAGGGAGTATATAACACATCTAGGTGGTGTCAACAAGTTTATTGTTCTTCTAGCAGGAGGCTTAAAGAGACTTGGTTGTGTGGTCAGGGTTTTCAGCTGATGTTACAGAGGTGTTGAGAGAGACCAGAAGATGGTTTGAGGAATACATGGTTTGGATTATTCATTAGATTTTGTTATGATAAAGTGTTATTCCTTGAATGCAAACTTAGATGTTGTATGCTTAGATTTGATCTTGATGACTTAAGCAAAAAGTAAAAAGTGTATGGATCTTTAACTGTGCTAGTTAATATCTTGAAGCCTTGTACCTGCAGATGTTGCATTTTAATATTTAGCCTCAAAGTATAATAAAATGAAGAGCTGGAAGAATTGGTATGATCGTGATAACGCTATGAATAATGTAGTTAAGCGTTATGAGGATCTCCTTAAAGACGGAAACATCGCAGGCTCATCATATACTTTATCAGCTATAGATATGCTTAAGCCTGTGTTGGAGCGTCTTAGGGATGAGGGTATAAAGGTCTTGATGGATCTTGGCTGTGGCTATGGCTTGCTAACATTTATTGTGGCAGATTTTATTGGTGTTGAAAAGGTGTATGCCGTTGATATCGATGAGCAGAGACTGTCTCTTCTAGATAAGATAAAGGGTAGGTCATCTGCAGAGGAGGTTACAGTATTGAATCATGATTTTTGCAAGCCGATAAACATTGGTGAGAGGGTTCAGCTTGTTACAAGCTTTGGCTCCTTAGAGCATGTTACATGCTGGGATGAGGTTCTAGAGAATGTGAGGAATGTGCTTGTTGATGGAGGTTACTTCCTAGTTTCAATGCCTAACCTAGGCAGCTGGGTAAATAGACTAGCACTGTTGCTAGGCTACCAACCAAGGGACTTGGAGATATCTAGAAAGAAGCTTCACGGTGTTGCACCGCCATACAGAAACCACGGGGTTGTGGGACATGTGAAGATAGCAACATTCAAGGCATTTAAAGAGTATCTCATGGATAACGGCTTTGAAATAGTTATGGCAAGACCTCTTTACAACAAGCAAAACCCATTAATAAACTTAATAGATAGAATATTTTCTACACCATCACTATCACGAAGATTTATAGTGCTAGCAAGGAAGGCGAGATAGTGTTGAAGAAAGCTATACATAGCATTGGTGATAAGAAGACATATATTATAGTTATTGCAATAGTTATTGCTTATATTGCTTATGCTGTATCGCTTTTTACATGGTGTAGAGGGTATTATACATATGAAGATATGTTTGGTCCTTTATCAAAGCATGTTGCGATAGCTATAAGCATAGCTCTATTTTTATTGGCTTCATTTCTATATTTCTTCTCCAGTAAGCGTGGTGATGGTGGAAGAGGCTCTATATTACCAATAATTGTTCTAGTGCTGTCAATTACAAGTATTCGTATACTTCCAGATGTGGCTGATTCTTATTACGATCAGAATTTCTATGATGCTGGTGGGCACATGACTCGAGGCGCCTTTGTAACTCTTACTGGTCACTCCAATCCTAATGTTGATGCTTATTTTGATTTGCAGCCAGCTTTCTTCTGGTTCACAGCAATGTTCATAAACATTGCTTACGGCACTCCATCAACTCCTAATGATCCTATCTTCAGCTTTTTTGTTAAATGGTTTCATGTAGTGGCAATAATTATTTATATACCGATACTATTCGAATTCCTAAGAAAGTATGGCTTAAACTATGGAGAAACATTTTTAGCACTATTTCTATTCTTCGTCCTCAGCTTTAGCAGGTTTCATTACGCAGCACAGACGTACGCCAATGCACTCTTCTGGCTTTCAATAGCGTTACTCCTCGATATAATTATGTATAGAGATACGAAGAAGATTTTCATGTTAATGCTAGTCTTTACTTCAACAATATTTGTTCATGAAGGGGTTACAATATTCATGGTTGCAGCACTCACATCTGCAACCATAGCTTTACTCCTCTCAAAGCATGCAAGGAAATCCCTTCCAACAATCTTAATGTTGTCAACATATTTCCTCATAGCATGGTTTCTTTACCTGCTTTACATATCAAAATTCACTCTATCGAACTTTGCTGGCGCAGTCATATCTGTGATAAAGAGGTACTTATTTGAGGGTGTTACAGGTGTAGCATCGCAGGGGGTATATAGAGCGTGGAAGCCATGGGAAGAGATCGTTATGTTCAAGGCTGTGTACATGGGGATGCTCATAATTAGCGGAACCATCTCAACAGCATGGATGTATAAAGCAACAAAAAGCGGTGCTTATCTAACCAGAGCATTTATAATTCTCGGAGTTTCTATAGCCATAGGAGCTGTTGCAACAGGACTCGGAGGAGCAGGATACATAGAAAGAGTTCCTGAATTACTACTCCCCCTATTTTCACTAGCATTCGTTGAAACACATAAACAATTCAACAAGTGCAAATACTGCGATGCACTAAAGAAAGCCCTCACCACATTAATGATGTTTTTCATAGTAACAGCTCCTTTCGTATACTTTAGCGGAAGAAACTTTCAATCCGTTTTAACAAGCGTGGATAACGCAGGAAATTTTCTGAGAATGCATACACAAACCATTGCAGAACTTTACATAACAACAATGGTGAGATCCGCATATGCCCCATTATTAACGAACTCTACATTTACCTCCAATACCTTGTACTGGTTACAAATAGACATACAAACCCTTTATTATCTCATCGGAAATTTGCAAATAATGTATCAACACGCAGATTATGCGCGTATAGTATGTAGCGTGATATACTTTAACCCATCAGTTCAATTATTGTACTGTTGAATAAAAATGCATTTCAATACTATAATCGATACAGTAATGTGAAGACTGTATGAAGGTCTCTCTTGTGGTGCCAAGTAATAGATGTGAATATCTGGAATATCTCTTGTCAGGTCTTAGGAAGCAAACTATAAAATCCTTCGAGATTATCCTTGTTATTAAGAATTGCAATTTCAAAGCTATAGACAATCTTTGTCGTGAATACTCGCTAAAATGTATTGTTATCGAACAAAAAGAAGGTTACTTTACTCACGCCCTTAACTTGGGCAAGAAAGAGGCTAGAGGGGATATAGTAATATTTACCGATGATGATGCAATACCTCTGCAGAAGTGGATAGAGAGGTATATCAAATTACATAGGATGTATAGATACGTTGCTGGTATTTGTAGCAGAGATATTTATATAGATTTAGAAAAGCAGAAATTATTGCCAACTCCGGATGACAAACCTGAGGTAAAGCTCTACAGACTATTTATTAGGTCTTGGCTTGAACCTCCCCATTCATCGTTAAAGAAGTACAGACTTGGAGTATACTTAACAAAAAGATTAAACATAGCCCACGGCTTCTATATACCAAGTAAAACTTGCTATTCTCTACCACTTAGAGGAGTAAACATGAGCTTCAAAACAAGCTATATCTACGATATTTGGTTCCCAGAGCACAAATTATTGAAAAGAGCACCAGGAAACGAACAATACTTTGCTCTGCAACTAGTTCTCAAAGGTTTTGACATCATATACGTTCCCAACAACCCCGTTCTTCACATTGCAAGAAGAGAAAGTCTATCAAGAACTATGCATAGAGAGGAGCTGAAGAGGGAATTCGAAATCATGAAGAGTCTCTATAGGGAGCTTCTTCAGAGGTATGGTGTAAGGGTTTGAGGATAGCACTAGTATCTTCAGGTCTTGTACCTGTACCTCCAGTTAGGGGTGGTGCTGTAGAGGAGTATGTGTATCAGCTCTCAAGACATTTAAGAAGGTTTGGAGTTGATGCTGTAGTTATAGACGCTAACTATGATGATAATAAGCTTGTTTATGAGGAGCTTAATGGTGCTCAAATTGTTAGGATTCCAACTGCTAAACCATTTATAGGCTTCAAGGAGAGAATCATTAAGGAATTTCTATTTGGGGGAGCAGCTTCAAGATACATTAGCAGGGAGGGCTTCGACATTATTCACGCTAACACTGCTTGGGCTGGCTTCGCATTAGCACTACATAAAAGTGTTGGAAAACTCAAGTGCAGAGGCTTTGTATATACATGTCACAACCCTTTATGGCCTGAGAACAAGGTGCATATAGGGGAGAAGATAGTTAGACTTGTGGAAGGCTACACTATGAAATTGGCTGATATTGTGATTGCATTGAACAAAACTATGTATAGGGCATTGATCGAGAAAGCTAAGATTGATCCAAGGAAAATGGTTATAATTCCCAATGGCGTCGATACAGAGTTCTTTAGGCCAGGGCTCAAGGATGAACAAATTCTCGATAGATATGGATTGGAAGAGCAGAGCTATATCCTATTTGTTGGTAGGGTATCTCCAGAGAAGGGTGTGCACATATTGTTACTAGCTTTTAAGCAAATAGTAAATGATGTTCCAAAGAATTTCAAACTTGTTATTGTAGGGCCATTAACAAGCGCATTTAACTCTACACAGATATCCAACTATGCTAAGGCTATGATGAACTACGCTAAAGAGGAACTAGGTGAGAGGGTAGTTTTCACAGGAGCAATAGATAGGAATAGCCTTAGAATCCTGTATTCAAATGCCTACTGCTTTGTATTACCCTCCTTAGCAGAGGCGTTTGGAATGGTTCTTCTAGAAGCAATGGCTTCAGGAACACCCACAATAGGCTCTACAGCTGGGGGAATACCAGACATTATAATTGATGGTGTAAACGGCTTGCTATTCAGAAAAGGGGATTGGAAAGACTTAGCAAGTAAGTTGTTAATGTTAATTGCAGATAAAAATCTTAGGAATGAATTGGCTACTAATGCTAGAAAGTATGCAGAGAAGTACTATAGCTGGTTTTCCATAGCATCAAGCCTTAGTATGATTTATAAAGGGTTGATGCGATGAATGTAATAATTTTAGGTTCTAGAGAACCAGTTCCACCGATTAAGGGGGGTGCTATAGAGAAGCTTACATGGAATTTAGCAAGATTTCTCGTGAAAACAAATCATAATGTGGTGCTTATTACAACATGTGAAAATTTTAATGGAGGTATTAATAGGAGTGTGCTAGAAGGAGTGGATATAATCTGCATATCTAAACCTATTCCTGGTGCACGTTTCTATATCAAGGATATGCCCTATTTTTCCATTAAAGCTAGGAAAATTATAGAAAATCTATTAATTCAAGAAATTTCAAAAGATGAAACGTTAGTTCATTCGGCATACTTCTATAACTTGTTAGCATTCCAGAAATTCGATAAGATTCCCATTATTGTAACAGAGTTTGAACATTATCCGTGGATCCCTGAATATCAGTATCACCGTCCCTTTGCGAGAGGAGCCCAATTAATGCGTTGGGAATTAGATTCATTGATTAGAGTAACCTTGGCTCAAATAATTTTGCCTATAGCAAATGCAATAGTATTTGTTAGCAAGCATCAGAAGGAAAGTGCTTTAAAGCATGTTGCATTCATCAAGCATAAATCTGTGGTTATTCCCAATGCCGTTGATACCGATGTTTATAAACCAATGAAGCTCAGCAAAGATAAAGAAAAGATTGCTGGAAATGCAGAACTAGTACTAGGCTTTGTTGGCAGATTAACGCCTCATAAAGGTCTCCACATACTTTTAAAGGCTATAGGAAGACTAGAGCCAAGTTATCGAAATAAGTTAAGGTTATTCATTGTAGGACCTAAAGCACCAGGATTCCGAGATGAAAAGCGTAAACAGCTAGATCCCTACATTCAATACATTCATTTTCTATTAGAGAAATATGATTTAAGGAATGTTGTAGAATTCTCAGGTCAGGTGAAAGAGGAGGAAATGCCATATTACTACAACATTATCGATGCATTAGTGCATCCAAGTTTTGTTGAAGCATTTGGTCTTGTATTGATTGAGGCTATGGCTTGCAAAAAGCCAGTTATAGCATTTAACATTCCTCCGATGAACGAGATTATAATCAATAACGTAACAGGCTTCTTAGTAGATCCATCTATAGAGAATCTTACATCAGTATTAACATTCATTATTGATAATAGCACTGTGCTCAAACCTTTAGGTGAAATGGCAAGAACTATTGTAGAACGCAAATATTCTTGGAACGTTGTGATAAACAAGTATATAGAGCTGTACAAGAAAGTCTTAGAATTAAGGGGCTAAAATCATGGAGATAAATTTAACTGTGATAATATGAGGTTATATAATAAATGAAGTTAAATGCTTCATATAGTTCCTATTTTTCATGGGGGAGTAGGAGTTGGCACAAGTAACTTAACTAAAGTTCTTTTTAGAGAAGGTGCAAATGTAGTTGTAGCTTCTCCTGCTAAACCTCCTATAGAACTTCTTAGGTTAAACATTACATACTACCATTTGAGACCTCCTTTGCTAGGAGAACCATTATATACAATTCAATTCTACACCTTAAATATTAATGCTATATAAGGATATTGTGAAGAAGGAAAAACCCAACATCATATTAACTCACGGTTCTTTAATCATAATGGCAAAATCCATTCATAGCATTCCTATAATCTCTGATGTTCATGGAACATATGCTAATGAGGTTAGGTGGATGTGGAATTACCCTATCTTCGGTGTTGAGTGAGTCAAATACATTTTAGGCATATACACAATATACAAATTTGACACAACTAAGCTATTCACAAAACTGGATAATGTTTACCTTGTAGCGGTGTCTAGGAATACTAGGAGAGAGCTTGTAGAGGCTGGAGCGTCACCAAGCAAAGTTTTCTCCGTGTTTAATGGTGTTGATAAGGAGGTTTTTAAGCCCATGAACAAGGATTATGCGAAAACACTAGTTGAGGAAAATACTCAAGGTTGGGCTAAGAGACAAGGTATTGTTGCATGTGAATCCAGGACCAATAAAAGGTACTCATATACTCATAAAAGCTGTTGCCATGCTAAGAAGAATCTATGGAGATAACTTCACATTACTAATAGCTGGAAGGCTGGAGCCAAAAACCTATAGAGAGTATGTAGAGAATATGGTAAGAGGTTTGAAGCTGGAGGGGAACATAAAGATGCTTGGATACGTAGAACATAGACTACTACCACTGCTCTATAACGCAACAGATATAACTATTGTTCCTTCATACTCTGAGGGAGGACCCCTAATAACACCAGAGTCGTTAGCTTGCGGAACACCAGTAATAGCGACGAATGTTGGTGGTAATCCAGAATATCTTGAAATAGTGCATCTGGATTCTTTACTAGTTAGGATCCGTGATTATGATTTTTCCGTTACTTTGGCCAACAAAATGTTTATAGCGTTGCAAGAGGAGTGGAATGTTAACATCGATCTTGTGCCTTCCTGGAATAGCAGTTCACAAATTTACATTAATATATTCGAGGAGCTGTTGAAGTTAGGTGTATAGGAATGAACAAGATTCTTGTTATAGCGCCTAATTATACACCTGGAACTGGTCCTTCAAATGCATTATACTTCTTAAAATACGTTAATGCAACTAAGTTTCTCTTTTTTAAGCAAGGTTCTTCGACCTATTACAAGGACATGAATACGTATGCGCTAGGCATTTATAACCTAGGAATTAATCATTACGTACTTTCACGTTTTGTCAAAAATCTTGCGGAGAAGCTTAAACCTGATTACATACTATCCATAGCGCCAGAGCTTTTACTAAGCCTTAAAGAAGAGTTTCTCGAGAAAACAGTGGTAATACCTCAAGGAGTCTTAGAGCCTGTTTGTATAAAATATGAGCCTCCCTCGATTAGGGTTATACACATATATCCAGAAATTATATTTGTCTCAAAGAGAGTTGGTAGCTATGCTGCAATATCATATTATATGCTTAAAAAAATTACTGAGATATTCAATCCCCGAAGAGTAGAACTTATTTGGAACCCTGTTAGAGAAGCATTCTTCGAGCTTGGCATGGAAAGGCTTCAGAAAGGATCTTTATTAAATCGAGTGAAGCTGAGGCTACTATATGTTGGTAGGTTAACAAAGCTTAAGGGTATAGATGAATTGATCAAATTCATGCCCGAGGTTATTAAAGAGTACCGAAATGTTGAGCTTCATATTGTTGGTGATGGGCCTTTGCAAAGTTATCTTCTATATTTAGTTCATAAGCTTGGTCTTGAAGGTAAGGTAATTGTTCATGGAAGACTTAATGATGTAGAGCTTCTTCAACAATTCGCTAATACCACGCTACTTGTAACAGCATCATACTGGGAAAGCTTTTGCTTGCCTGTAGCTGAAGCAGCTGCGGCAGCAATACCTTCGGTTGTGAGAAATGTTTATGCTCTTAAGGATCATGTAATGCTTGGTTACGCTGTAGGCTTTGAGGAGGATAACCCAGAGAACTTTATAGAAGCAATAGGTAAGGCGCTAGATAGCTATGAGAAACTAGCTTTACGAGGATTTAAGATAGCACAACAACTTTTTTATCCTAGTGTAGTAGCTAAGAAATATCTTGACCTCTTGCAGACATTAAAATGAGCTGACAGGACGATGATACAGAACATGTTGAAGATTATAATACAGAAAATCAGCAACTTCGAGCTGTGGACGGCGATAAGATTACATAAGATCCTCTATGCTAAATATCTCAAACCCCGCAAAATAAAACTAATATATGCTTACTTCTTGCTCAGCTTATTGTTAGGCTTTTTACCTTCTAGGCTCTCCTTTATGGTAACGAAACATATAGAAAGCATTATGAACCGTATTAAAGGCTTCATGTTTTACTATACCTTAGGAGAAACGCAAATAATCTTTATGCTACCAGACTATGAAAGTGTGGAAATTATAAATCCAATGTTCGAATATACAAATATGAAAGTTCTTTACCATATAATTAAAACGAAATTCAAAGGTACGGGGATACTAATTGATGTTGGAGCCCACATCGGAAAGTATTCAATAATATTTGCAAAATTGTTTCCACAATTAAAGGTGCTTGCCATAGAGCCCAGTAAACTAAACTTCTTTTTCTTACTTCACAACATAAGGCTGAACAATATCGCAAACATAGTTCCAATTAATAAAGCAGCTTATAGTTACGAGGGGGAACTATTATTAATCCTTTCTGAATATTCGGGAAGACATAGAGTAGCGTCACGAATTAATAGCGCTCGAAAATTGAGGATTACTACATGTGAAGCAGTAACAATAGATAAGCTGGTTAAAACGTATTTTCCTCAAGTTTTAAGACAGAAATGTAGAGAAGTACCAATAATAATGAAGATTGATGTCGAAGGTGCGGAACCCTACATCATTTCTGGAGCTACGTTAACTATTTCTACGTGTAAGAACATAGTGTTATTGATTGAAGTATGGCATCGAGATGTAATTAAGAACCTAG
This sequence comes from Desulfurococcales archaeon, assembly GCA_028275745.1. GTDB lineage: Archaea > Thermoproteota > Thermoprotei_A > Sulfolobales > Ignisphaeraceae > Ignisphaera. Next base: position 13,618 of record JAPWUB010000011.1, read on the forward strand.
TTAGCCTAGGAATGAAATGTACTCACCTTCAGGAATTCTTAACGAGGAGCAATACTAACTACGTTATATGTGCAAAATTCGAGTCAAAAGATGGGTGATATCCTACTGTGACAAAAGTAATTATACAATCCATAATAATAGTGATTTTACTATTGTTTTTGATTTTTACTTTATTTAATCCCATAATTAATTATCCCTCACTTGCTGAGGATATAGCTAATGGAAAGACTTACATACTTTACAAAGGTGCTTTAACACCAGCACTTTGGGGGACACTCATTTTAATAGGTATATTGTCTCTGGTAATACGTAGGACGGATCCGACATTAAATTATACAATGATTTCAATCATCTTCGCTTGGCCAGTAATTATAACGCTAAATTTCTTTATTTACGGATATGTTGTTGGTGATCAACCGCGATTAGAGTTCGCATTAGGGTCTCTGATAGTAAGCGGCAAGATTAGTCTTGCAGATGCATCAAAAGCTAGCAGTTATTTTAATTGGCCTTCTACGTGGTTGCTGGAAGGGGTTTTCTCCAATATACTTGGGATAACCCCCCTTGAGGCACCACCGTACCTAATGCTCGTAACCTATCTCTTACTAGGATTAGCTCTAATTTGTTTGAGTCGAGGGCTCTCTGAGTTGTTCTTAACGAATGGCGGATTCGCGATACTTTCCCTACTAATTTACACAATGTTCAACCCATATAAAATCCTTCACTTCTGTCCCCAAATCTATGCCCTAACACTATTCATCATGCTCTTAAGAATCCTAATCAAGGATTACATTAAAGCCGTAGACTATTTAGTCCTTTTCATATTGTCAGCATCGATAATTACATCACATCCGCTCACATCAATAGTTATTGTAGGTATCGCTGCAACAATGATCTTGTATAACTCAATTAAATCGAATACAGAGTTACGAAAAAGTCTCATGTTCGCTTTAGCCGTAATAGTGCTATTTGTTTCATGGAATCTAAACTATGAGAATCTAATTAAATCTGTAATAAATGAGTTGCTAGAAAGGCCTCAAATTCAACCATTACCACCGATTACAAGTAAAAGCTTATATAATGTTGATATATTCTTTAGATTTATGGCTTTATATCGATACCTTTCATTAGTGATTTTATTATTTCTTTCAATACCTTCGATGACTTTATTACTGATATCAAGTAAACGAAAGCATATATTGAAGATTAAAGTTATAGTAATAGGAGCAGGCACACTCATAGGAACTCTTCTCCTAAACTTTATTCCGGGCTCTTTTCTTCATAGATTCTTGTATTTCATATCTACACTTGTATGTGCATTTATACCTACTTCAATATCAGTAATCAGTAAGAAGGTTAGAAAAAGCCGCTCTCTAAAATTCTTCTTAGGTCTCCTGCTAATGCTCCCGCCTCTATTGGCTCATATTGCAGTGCTGGAGTTTATCACAAATAATAACCCAGTTGCTACAGTGACAGGTCCGTATGAGTTATCTTTAGACACTTTTATAGCTACGCATTACGACTTTCATAAGTGCATAGAGGTGCCTTCAGGTTCCTTGGCATTTTATACCTATATCCGTAACTATAACTTAACAACTACACCATGTTTTCGACTATCAGGTGAAATAGCAGTGAATATAAACATACAGCCACACGATTATGCTTCGACAAGGGAATTCATAAAACGTATGTATATTGAAGAAATATTTGTGGCTAGCCCCCGAGAAAAATTCATATACTATACAAATACTTTATTTGATGATTTTCGATCTGTCGACAATTATTTAAATAATAATTACCTAAAAGTATATAATAACGGAATTTATAGGCTGTATGAGCAGGCTCCTTAGTTATTCATACGTTACCATATTGCCATAGTTGTGTGAGTACCATGCATTTACTTTCAATAGTACTACCTATTAAAAATGAAGGGAAGAATCTTGTAGAGCTCTGTGAAAGCATTGAAGGCAGTGTTGTAAGGAGTATTTCGAGGTTGTCATAGTTGATGATAGTGATCCTGGATACGAGGAATATGTGGCTAGATGCATCAATTTAATTAAAGGTGTTGGAGTGAATGTGAAATTACTCCGTGGAGAACGACAAGGAGTTGGTGTTGCAATGTACAAAGGTCTCATGATTGCAAATGGTATGTATGTACTGTTCTTGGATGCAGATAATATCTTGAGGGAAGAGTTCGTGTCAAAGATAATTCCATTACTTACAAAGGGTTCGTTCGTATCTGTGCTTTCAAAAGGTGTTATTTTAAGGGGTTGGCGGGGACTTTATTACGCTGGTCAACTTCTTGCTACACTGAGAAAAGGCCTTGTATTTCATAGGAGGTATGGTTTTGTAAATATTCTCTATATTTGGCGGCGAGACTTAGTTTTAACGTTATCGAAGATAGTATATCCAAAGTTATCTTTACTTGATCAAATAGATGTTAAGAAATTGATAGAGTTGCATATCACTAAAACTAAAAATCATGGACATGTTGATGAGGTATTAATTGAGGATCATAGGCATGTATATGAAGCTTATAGTTTGAGCTTCATCTATAGAAGGTTGAGATGGTACTGGGGAGCGCTCAGAACTATAAGAGATGTATTGAAGTTGATAGATGTGAAGATGTATCTGCTCCTTCTGCCATTGACAATAACGTTGATGATCATATTAGCTGCAACCCTAGGTTCTGAACTATTATTAGCCTTAATATCCATATACTTGACGCTTCTTGGAATAACAGAGGCCTTAGCCCGCCTCACTCGCAAAAATCCTTTAATCGAACTCTTTGCAAGCATTACTTGGCTGCCAGCGCATCTCATTGTAAAGAGTGCCTTAGCTTACATTGTTATAGTATCAATAATAAAAGCACGATGTAAGTTGAAGTAAAATTGAAAAGACATTCAATTAGTTAATCTTGTTCATTAGAAGATTTAGTAAAAGCAATATACTATTGAGTGGTATGCGAATAGCTCTTTCAGTGTTTTCCTGTTTATGATCCTAGCAAGTTTTGATATATCTATAAACTCTATGGTATTATAGCCTAGTCATAGTTTCCAAACATTTTTCGATACTTGTTCTAACTCCGTTTAGAGCCTTGTAGGCGATGCTTTGGGGTGTGTTTCTTAATTAATTTGCTCCAGTTCTTGTTCTTGGTAACCATATTCTTAGCAATGTTCCTAATGCTTGGCTTAGCAATGAAGCACCTGGAGAGGCTATTGCTCAAGGCTTTCTCAGCTATTAGCCCAGCTAACTTGAAGTCAGCTTTACATTTCTCCACAAAGCTCCTTCCAAAATCATCACTAGTGCTTGACTCCACAATAATTTTAGCTGAAGGCATAAAGACCATAACAACACCTGCAAAAATGACTTGCAGTCTGCACCGCCTCTTTTGCTGGGTTATGTAGGAGGAGATCCCATGGTGCAGAGAAGAGTAGAAGTCCATAAGCAATGAGAAGCTTGTGTTTTGATAATGCTGAGAAGCTTACCGGTATTCCGAGCTCCAGTAAGCTTAAGCCGATAACAGCTGTTAACCCATGTTTAAGGAATTTCACGATTTTGCGAAACTTTTTATCACTATTGCTACCCGCTTTATTTCCTCTATCCTCCCTCCTTCGCTTGCTAGGAATAATAACCTCTATGTTTATGCATGAGAGGATCAGAGCTAGTAGAAACATGGCTACTGTGTAAAGAGAGTGCATGAGTGATGAAACGACTTCTAAGCTACTACAATGTTATTGTTGAGCCTTGCCCAGAGGAGTTCAAAGAGCTTCTCGAGAATCTAAAGCTGAATAATGCTGTAAACAGGGTCGTACCAATTAATGCGGCTCTTGCGAGCAGACATAGCAGAATAGGTGTTGAGTGTCCCTCAGGGAGAGTCATTGTAGACACAATCACTCTTGGGGACATAGCCAAGGTTGTTGATGTTGAGGGAGCGGTTCTTAAGATGGATTGCGAGGGCTGTGAATATGATGTAATCCTAAATGACTATGAGCATGTGAGGCTATTTGATGAAGTATATTTTGAGTACCATGCTTTTATAACAAAGATTCCTGTAGAAATGTTGCTTAAAAAGCTATCTAAGGATTTTGAATGCGAAATTGTTAGTGATGAGGATTTCTATAAATGGCATAGATATAGCAGGAAGCTTCTTGGCTTAGTCAAGTGTGTTAAGGTGTGAGGTGTGTGCTTGCATTGTTTTTTGTGGGGGTAATGCTTTTATTTTTGTGGTTTTGTCTATGTTTTGTGGTGATGCTGTGTGTTGGGTGTTGTTTCTCGGTTTAGGGTTCTCATCGTGGCTTTTTCTATAGCTGTTTTTGTGTTTTTGTTTGGTTTTGCTAATCTTTGTTGTGTGCCTTGGTCTGTTGGTTGGCTTAGGTTTGTTGATTTGGCTTTCTGGGTTCTTTCCATGGGTTCTATGTTTGCTGGTTTTGCTGAGTTTTGGCTGTTTTGGAGGGGGTGCCCTGCTTTATCCACTCTTCTTATAGATGTTGCTGGTCTTGGCATCGTTGTTTTTGCTAGGTTTTCCTCTGCTATCTATAGCCTTTTGAAGACTAGTTTCTATGTTCAGGTTGTTGGTGGCTCTATTGTTGATGAGGTTTCCTATAGGCTTGCTTCTCTTGCTGTTCTAGGCAGCTTTATGATATTCTCCTCAACATCTCTAAGCACCTGGTTTAGAAAACCCGTGGTTTTTGCCAAGGGCTTGACCTTCCACGACCTGTTTACCCGTTTGGTTAGAATTCTTGGTGCTGCGAATATTAGGTGGGTGTGCATAGCTTCTTTTGCTGTGGGTTTTCTTGCAAGGTTCTATCCGGAGCTTAAGTATCTTGGTCTGCCTATTGGCTGGGACACTCTTGAATATATAGCTGTTGCCAGAGATTTTGCCTCTACACCAAAGCTTTTAACTAGTTATCTATGGCTTGGTGGTTTGAGGAACCTACCCCCGTTAATAACATGGGTCTCTGGATCCCTAAATATTCTCGGTGTTGATCCCTGGATATTCTTCAAGGTGTATCCAGCTACAGCAGTGGGCTTGATATCGATGTTGTCTGCGGCTATTGGTTACAGGGTTTCGGGGTCTAGGGCAATAGCCCTTGCATCTGCTTTGCTCACAGTCTTCAACCCCTTTATACTTGGGCAGAGCCAGCAGTGGCAAAGGCATTTGCTAGGCTTAGTGCTTCTCATGGCATATCTCTACCTCTGCGAATCCAAGGCAAAGCCTCTGTACAGAGCTTTTGCATTGGTTCTAGGAGCGCTTGCCTATGAACCAGTAGCTGTGCTGGCACTGTTCTTGTCTGCGGCAGAGGTTTTGATGGTGAGGGGTGGGAGAGGCAAGGCACTGTTCACAGCATCAGCAATCCTAGCACTACTAGCGTTGCTATGGTACGTGGGTTTCCCTCAGAAGCCTGTGGCGTCATTGGCTCCTAGTGGTGTTTATGTGGCTGGGAATATAGAGTACAGCCCTTCCACAGCTCTTAGCTACACAATTACATGTCTACTCCTTCTAGCGCCATCCATAGCCATAGCCAGTATATGGAGATCCATAGACACAAGAACAAAGATAGCTATAGCACTCCTCTTCACAGCATTCATAACGCCAGTGCTATGCGTGGTAGCCCCAGTTGATCAGCACAGGTGGTTCCTAGCACTACTAACCATAGCAACTCCTTATACTGTAGCCGGCTTAGCTAAGATAAATAGAGGCATCTTAGCGTTAGCAACAGCACTGGTTGTTCTCCTAGGATCTGCATACCCATTCACAGAGAATGGGTTTACACATTTCAGGATATGGGCAGAAACATCTATAGCACCTGCATCTGGGTATCCATGGAAACTAGAGCCAGCCATAAAGAACGTGAGCGATGTGATGAGAATCGCAGAGATTGTAGCTATGCAGAAAGAGGCAACACTGGTTAGCTTAGGTATGTATCCACAGCTCCACTTATTCATAAGAAGCCCCACAAACATTGCACCCCTAGATGGAGAACCTGCATTGATAACAGCAATAGTTTACATAGCCGCAAACAACATATCAAAGATAATCACAGTAACCTCTATCAATATGAGTAAAGAGCTGGAGATTTTTAGAGAGAAGCCAGACCTCTACAATGCAACACTAGCTCTACAACTAGGAAAGGAGTACAAGCAGATGTATATAGATATAGAGAATGTGAGGATAGAGCTCCTCTACAGAGGAACAACATCAAATATATACATAGTAGAGATAAACAAGGCAAAGTAAGAAGATAGCCATAGCTAAGCATCTCCACACCACTTTTATATCACCACACAGCTATCTAGCTTTTGAGGATATATGGCTCACCCAAAAATCTCCATAATATGGCTAAACCACAACTCCATAAAGATACTGCCACTAGTGCTACAATCCCTCGAATCAATTGCTAATCTCGATTATCCCAGCGACAGATATGAGCTCATAGTTGTTGATAACGGCTCTACTGATGGTAGCTTTGAAAGAGTTAGGGAGCTTCTCGAGAAGAAAACTGGTCTGAGGAAGAAGATAATTAAGTTGAGTCACAACCTCGGCTTTACAAGTGGCAATAACGTTGGTTTTAAAGCTAGGGATAGGGAGAGCAAGTATGTTCTATTGCTTAATAATGATGCTGTTTTGCTTGACCATGGCTTAAAGACTTTGGTTGAGTATGCTGAGGGTTTTGAGAGGCTTGGTGGTTTGCAGGGTGTTGTTTTGAGGTATGGGACTAGGGTTATTGATTCAGCTGGTGATTTCCTTGACGAGTTGCTGAGACCATATTTGCTTGGTAGTGGTTATGGATATCCATGGATCTTGAGGAAGCCTATCTATGTAACCTATGTTGATGGTGTAGTTGCTCTATATAGGGTTGAGAGTGTTTTGAGGTGTGTTGGAAGCAAGCTTTTTATTGATGAGTTCTTCGCTTACTATGATGATAGTAGCTTGTGCTTGAGTTTGTGGAGCTGTGGCTATCCCTCGATTAGTGTTCCAGAGGCTGTGGCTTACCATGCTAGGAGCTCAACGTTTAAGGGTATGAGCTTCTCCTACATATACCTCCTCACAAGGAATAGGGTTGCATTGATGTTGGCAAGCAATTCTAGGTATAGGCAAGCACTCCTCTTACACATGTTGAGAAATACTGTAACATCTTTGCTTGGCTCTGGATCAGAAGTGTCAAAGGCTTTGGCAAGAGCTTTTGCTGATGGGGTGAAGCTGGGAAGGATACTAAGAAGAAGAGGGGTTTTCATAGACCTATATAAGGCGCCAATAATTAGAGTAGAACTGAAAGACCTAAAATACCTTTTCACATCGAAGCACATAGCCAAGAGCTACTACAATGAGTTTGTTGCTAAGAAGATAGAGCGCCTCATAGCATCATAGTGTAGAGGAATTCGCATTACACTTAATTACCTCTACCTTGCAGATAAATTCTTGAGAGTGGTTACATGGATCTCAAGGGTCTTGTTCTAGCTGCTGGTGAGGGCTCTAGGCTAAGGCCATTCACCTTCTCAAGACCTAAGCACCTCATCCCTTTGCTTGGTAAGCCAATGATTCGCTACGCAATAGATGATCTTGTTTCTGCTGGTGTTAGGGATATCGGTGTTGTTGTTGGATACTTCGGTGATTTGATTAGGGAGGCTCTTGGTGATGGTAGCTCTCTTAACGCTAGGTTCACATACATTGTTCAGGTGAGGAGGCTTGGTATTGCTCACGCTATTCACCTTGGTATTGAGCATGGATTCATAGACAAACCCTTTGCTGTTTACCTAGGGGACAACATACTGTCACGTGGTATTGAGAAGCATTTGAAGAGGTTTATTGAGAGCGAAAGCGATGTCTACATTCTTTTGTCTAGGGTTAAGGATCCTTCTAGGTTTGGCGTGGCTGTTGTTAGGGATGGGAAGGTTGTTAGGCTTGTTGAGAAGCCAAAGGAGTTTATCTCTGACTTGGCTGTTGTTGGTGTTTACTTCTTTAGGGATCCTGATCTCGTGGAGAAGGCTTTCAAGACGTTGAAGCCTTCTTGGAGGGGTGAGTATGAGGTTACTGAGCTTATCCAGTGGTTCATAGACAATGGTTACAGGGTTGAATACGATGTTGTGTCTGGTTGGTGGAAAGATGTAGGCACATACGAGGGCTTGCTAGAAGCCCTATATATGTTGTTAGATGATGTTGTTGAGAGGGTTGAGGGCGAGGTTAAAGGTGAAATAGTTGGTAGGGTTGTTATTGAGAGTGGTGCTGTTGTTGAGGGTAAGATATATGGGCCTACTTATATAGGTAGAAATGTCTATGTGGGGAGAGATGCTGTTGTAGAGCATTTTGTTTCTGTTGAGCAGGGGTCGAAGATATTATCAGGTTCGTTGACAAGGTCTTTGGTATTGGATAGCGCTGTTATCGATGTTAATGGTCTTAGACTTGTTGATAGTGTTATAGGGTCTAACACGGTTATTAAGAGTTCTAGGGAGTTGAGGGGTGAGGCAAGGATTGTTGTGTCAGATTATAGTCAGATATACCTATAGATTTTTAACTCCATGTTTTGAATCAAGCTGTAGGGGGTGATCATGGGTTGAAGATCTTTGTAACTGGTGGTGCTGGATACATAGGCTCTATACTTGTTAGAGAATTGATCAGAAGAGGATACGATGTTACAGTGCTTGATCTTATGCTTTTCGGTGATTCAAGTGTTAAGGATATTGTTGGGGAGAAAAGGGTTAGCATAGTAAAAGCTGATGTGAGGAGCTATGAACCATCGATTCTCAGAGGTCATGACGCAGTGGTTGATTTAGCTGCTATCTCTCAGCCTGATCCTCAGAGGGTTGTAGATGAGAAGCTTTTCTACGAAATAAACTGTTATGCACCTATTAGAACTGCTAATCTTGCCGCTAAGCATGGTGTAGAGAGGTATATATTCACGTCTACCTGTAGTGTCTACGGTTTTCAGGAGAAGGTTGTTAATGAGGATTCGCCTCCAAATCCTCTAGAGCTGTATGCAGAGACTAAGTATATGGCTGAGAAGGGTATTCTAAACGTTAAAGGTATTACGAGAACCATTCTGCGATTAGCAACAGTATATGGTTTATCACCTAAGATGAGGTTCGACCTAGTTGTCAATGCAATGACTTTGACGCTGTTTAAGGAGGGTAGGATTAGGGTTGGTAGACCTGGGGAGCAGAAGAGGCCTGTTGTCCACGTAGCTGATGTCGTTGAAGCCGTTATAAAGGTTTTAGAAGCGCCTAGAGATTTTGTTGATGGTGAGGTATTCAACGTGGGTTCTAATGACCAGAACTACAGGGTTATAGACCTGGCTTACGAGATATTCAAAGCTCTTGGAAAAGAACCTGCTATAGAGTTCTATGGAGAGCCTGATACCCGCTCCTACATAGTTGACTTTACCAAGATTAGCAGGGTTCTGGGGTTTAGGTGTAGATACAGGGTTGCTGATGGTGCTAGAGAGATATATAGAGCTCTTGAGGAAGGTGCTGTAAGGGATGAGCCGTGGACAAAGGTAATCTCTTGGTGGAGAAAACTACAGGATGAAGGAGTTGTAAAGCTAACTGGTGTCTCTATATGAAGATTCTGGTTACAGGAGGTTCTAGCACCCCCGGCTTCAGAATTGTTGAAGAGCTTGCCAAAGCTGGGTACAAAGTTTTTGCACAGTATAATGAGCACGATATACTCAATATGGACAACGTTGCCAAGGTCAAGGCGGATTTCAGGGATTTGGAGAAGGTAGCACAACTTGTTAGAGAGACAAAACCTGATATTGTGATACACACAGCTGCTATTGGCGATGTTGATAAGTGTGAGGTTGATAAGGAGCTTGCTTGGAGAGTCAATGTAGAGGCTACCCTAGCTCTAGTTAAAGAGTCTTCGAAGATAAATGCATACTTCCTCTACCTATCAACAGACTACGTATTCGATGGTGAGAAAGGGCTTTACCGCGAAGATGATGCGCCAAACCCTGTAAACCACTATGGTCTTACAAAGCTCGTAGCAGAGAATATTGTTAGAAGCGGATTAAGCAAATACGCAATTGTTAGGACAAGCCACATATACGGATTTGGAATGGGGCGCAAGAATTTTGCGAGAGCAGTTGTAGAATCTCTTAGCCAAGGTCAGAAGGTGAGGGCTTTGGTTGATCAATGGCTTTCACCAACACTAAACACATTACTAGCAAAAGCAATTAAAGAGCTCATCGAAGCAAACTACATTGGTGTAATACATGTTGCTGGTGAGAGAATTAGCAGATACGACTTCGCCAAAGCTATAGCAAAGAGATTTGGATTTGACGAGAATCTGATAGAGCCTATAACTATGAGGGATATACAGTTCAAAGCTAAGAGACCTAGAGACTCAAGCCTTGACACGTCAAGAGCTAGATCAATTCTAAAGATAGATTTCTACACACTTAAAAACTCACTCGAAGTCTTTTACAGAGAGTGGATAGAGCTAAGAGGTAGTGGTTAGCATGCCCTTCAAGAGCTTTAAGAAGCTTGAGATACCTGATGTGATTCTAGTAGAGTTTGTTAGGTTTCCTGATGAGAGGGGATTCTTTGCTGAGCTCTATAAGAGAACTGATTTCCTAGCCAATGGAATCCCATACGACTTTGTCCAGGTGAACCTTAGCTTCTCTAGAAAAGGTGTTGTTAGGGGTTTGCACTACCAGCTGAGGCCTATGGAGCAGGGTAAGCTAGTGTATGTAATAAGTGGTAGGGTTTATGATGTTGCTGTAGATATTAGGAGAGGCTCCCCATTGTTTGGTAAATACGTTGGTGTTGTTCTTGAACCTGGCTACGCACTATGGATACCACCAGGCTTTGCACACGGTTTCCAAGCACTTGAAGACACATACTTCCTATACCTAGTAACCAAAGAGTATTCACCACAACATGAGAGGTGCATCAAATGGGATG
>JAPWUB010000082.1 GCA_028275745.1 Desulfurococcales archaeon
TAGCAGACACTATTGCTAACCATGGTTCTGTGGTTGTGACGCTCGCTTTAGGCTCAAGTACAACGGTATTTACATAGTCTATGAATGGAACAATATACGTCCCTAGAACTACTACCGACACAAATAGTGATAGGATTGATTCCAGGTATAAAACCCCCCAAGAGAATCTTTTAAGAACCTTTATAACAAGGTACAAGCTTATCATGGTCGTGAACTCCAAAGCCCCATCAACAGCCCAGTGAACAGCATCTGTAGCAAGTATCATTGAACCAGACAAAATTGCAAATACCAGCTCTATTAAGAGCCCTGCAATAGAGGCTATAAACGAAACTCTAACGGCTTTGTAGCCCTCCACAAACTTGTCCATTACCATACGTAGCGACATAGAGCATCAACCTGCTAACAGTTTCTCACACAACTGAAATTAATTGCTGGAACAGTGTTGCTGACATCTTGAAATGATCTAACAAATCTGTGTGAAGTGGTGCGGGGGGTGGGATTTGAACCCACGCAGGCCTACGCCAGCGGGTCTTAAGCCCGCCCCCTTTGACCTAGCTCGGGCACCCCCGCAACAGCACCTAAGTAGTACTACTGTTTTTAGCTCGGGTTATTAGCTTTTATATCCTATTCTAGCTTAGTTCTAGACCTGGCTATGATGATGCACGAGCGTGCTGATATGATGATTGGTGTTAAGGGTTCTGAGCTCAAAGCTGTAATCACTACAGATATCGACTTAGAGCATGAAGCTTGTGAGGATGTTGAAAATATCCTCTTTTACGTTACGCCAAATGCTAGCTGTATGCCTCTTGAAAGAGAAGGTCTCGCATTAGTTTATGCAGATAAAGGCGTAGATTCTACATCTCTTGCAAAAATCCTTGCAAAGAACCATATTAGAGGGTACTGGGTCTATCCTGTTCATAAGTCTTGTAAGGCTAGTTATGAAGATATCGCTCGATGCGTATTCGAGCTTCTTCTGCTTTCAAACATGTCAAAACCTGTTAGGGTTCTGGGAAAGTGTAGAAAGAGAAGGCTGTCAATAGATTCATGTACAAGATTGCTAAGGTACATTATGGCACCTATTGAATCCTTGAATATCGCTACAGTTGATTTTGAAAGACCGGAGTATATACTAAGAATAGAAATCGTTCATGACATTGCCGCTATATCGCTTTACCAAGCATCTGAAGAAAGGCTGTTCAAGGTTCAAAGAATTTGAATTGCTAGCGCCTCTGAAAGACCTTTGCTACCTGAAGACATGCCCTCCAAATATCATCATCTAAATAGTTTACATTCTTTATGCCCTTGCCCTTGGCTCCAGGAACAATGGACGCCGAATCAACAAGCGCTATTCCAAGCGCAATAGCATACTTCTCGCTAGGCTCTAAAACTGCCACAACATCTCCTTTCATAAATGGTTTAGCCACCTTCTTTATGCCGGGAAGCATTACATCAGCACCTTTCTTTATGTGTGGAACAGCTCCTTCATCAACAACAACTGCTGGAACTACTAGAACCCCTTTAGTATTGTACATCACGTTCACAGCATATAATGTAATGATATAGGAATCCATTTTCTTAGACTTGAATAGCGTTGGAAAGGAGCCGAAGACTATTATCTCGAATTTCTCTTCCTCCCAAACCTTCTTAACATCATCCTCAAACTCTTGCACATAATCAATAAGGCTCTTATCAATGTATGGTCTGCTCCTCAGTTCATCCAATAATTCTCGAACATCTTTTTTAGAGAGGTACTGTACTTTCAACTATCTTAACACCACAGCTAATTAGCACTTAAAGAATCTAAAAGTTGTTGAGGTGCTTCGGAACATATGAGTGTTGTACTAAGAGGTTGTAGGCACATTATAAAGTCGTTTAAGCCTCTACAAATTGTTGAAAATGCTGACATAGTTATTGAAGGTGGTGTAATTAAGTGCATGGGTAAATGCTACACCGATTCCCACTATAATGTTTTAGAATGTGAAAACTCTGCTGCTATTCCAGGTCTTGTCAGCCTTCATACACATGTTCTCCCAAATGAAAATGGCGCTGTAGGAAACTTAGAGAAGGTGCTAAAAGAGGTAGTTCAACACGGTTTTATAGCACTACATGTAGTAGATGTTGATGTAGATGCCGTTGATAGTGTTTGCGAACTTGCTAAAGAGATTGGTGTAGTAATCTCTGTAGGACCTTTAATTGAAGAGTCAAAAGACTTAGATAAGCTGAGCATGATTAAGTTGAATGAAGGTGAGTGGTGTAAAAGTGCTATTACTGTAGATGTTGCTAGCATTGATTTGGAAACGCTGAAAAAACTAGGAAAAACCCTTAAATCATATGAGCCTAAACCTCACATACAACTTGTGATGCCGCAAGATCCCGCCTCTATACTAGCTTTCTTTAAGCGCTATAACACGTGGCCTATCATAGTCCTTGACGATATTGGTATGCTCACCAATGAGATAAGTATAGCGCATGCCTCATGGCTCACTACATGGGAGATAGAGAGGGTTCTTTCAAGGAATGCATGCATTGTTTTAACTCCATTCTCAGACTCATTAAGGGGGGTTCACGGACTTGTACACCCCTCCATATTTAAGCTCGAGAATATGGGCATGGGATTAGATAATGTGTGGACAAGGCCTAGCACATCACTAGCACTAGATGTCATAGCCACGCAGGTTGTGTACAGTAATAGAACGTGGGGTTTCTACCCTGATACCATACAACTTCTAAACTACGCATCATCAGCAGGAGCACGCATCCTCAACCTCCATAACATGATTGAAGTTGGTAGTGAAGCAAACATTGCTGTGCTAAGCATAGAAGATGATCTGGATTCTTCAATCACTAGTATTTTGATTCGAGGGCTTCTGAGGAAAACAAGATATACCATAGTTAAAGGGTCTATCTCATGGTCGCAGTAGAGATTGAGCTTTCTATATAGTAGATTTAAGGAGAGATGAAAACAAATAATATTTTACCCCATTCAAAAGATATATGATTTTGGTGCAAATCTGTGCACATCCAAACCTCATCACAATGCTCCGAACTTATAGACATGATCTTGGCTAACAACATGCTTGAAGACTTTGTTGCATGGCTTCGTCAAAAAGGTGTTGACACAACATTCATTTCACTTAAAGACATAGACTGCACATATGTGCAGCAATTTGTGGCTGAAAAGAAGCTTATTGAGAGTAGTGATGATAGTAACATTCCTGAAGATGCTGATATAGATGAGGGCTTGCTTGAAAAGAGGGCAGAGAAACATACAAAACCAAAAAAGATTAGGAGAAAGACTTAAATCAAAAACCTGCTTCATCTGCTTCTTTTCCTACTTCTTCTCTTAATCCTTAACGCTCCATAATCAAAATCTAAATTATTGATATAGTACTAATGCTGTAATCGCTGTGGCTTTAGTATTAATGTTAAGAATAAGGAATTATTTAATTGTTTGGTGCCGCGGCCGGGATTTGAACCCGGGTCACGGGCTCGAAAGGCCCGCATACTTGACCGGGCTATACTACCGCGGCGCTATGTAAGACCTATGGCGAGAGGTCTTAAAAGCTTTGTTTTTCTTTAGAGCTTTTTGGCTATACTTATCACCCTTTCTATGAATTTCCTGTTGTAGTATTCTTCGAGTTTGAGCATGTTTACTGCGTTTTCGTATCCTCCGAACCTCTTTGCAAGTTCTTTTAGCACTTCTCCTACCTCCCATGGAAAAACTATCCAGCTTTTCGTTTCCCTCACATAGTAGTCTGGTACTGTTATGGACCACGGCTTGAGGTATAATGTTGCGCTTCTAACTTCTTTTGCTCCATGAAGCCTGGCAAGATCTATCACAACTTGCAGTGTTCTGCCACTATCAGAAACGTCATCAACTATTAGTACCTTTCTGCCTCTAAGGTCATGAGTTATTGGGGTTATTACCACTGGTCTCTCTGCTTTCTCTCCAACTCCTTTATAGAACTTTACCTCCACGGTCGCTATAGAGTCTACTCCTAGATAGTCGCAGAGAAGTTTTGCAACTATGTATCCTCCTCTCAGAACAGCTACAGCTACATCTGGCCTGTACCCTGAGTCAATCACCTTCTCCGCTAATTCTAGCGTTAGCTCGGCTATATCATTCCATGTTAGCACAAGAAATGTTTCGCCCACAACCCATCACACTACTCTTACTTTGTTCATAAACTACAGCTGGATAAGGGTAATAACTTT
>JAPWUB010000083.1 GCA_028275745.1 Desulfurococcales archaeon
GGCTCAGAAGAAATGCTGCTAAAGAGCATCTGCAAGCTCTACAACATGCTACCCCTAGACACAGCAGTTTACCCAGGACACGGACCAGAAACAACACTTAGAAAAGAACTCGAGGAAAACATATACGCTAAGTTAGCGATAAGATCTTGCAGCATTGGCTAGAGGAGTTCTGACAGGTACTGCTCTATGTACTGGGCATGATCTACTATCCTCTCTATGTGCCTCATTATCAAGGCTTTGAATGCCTTCTCCCTTGAAACAGTAACGCTATTAGCTATCTCTTGGAGTAGCCTCCTATACTCTTCATCTATGTGCTGATCCACACGATTTATAACATCAGCTCTTTTCGGTGTAAACTCTGTGAGATCTTCTAGAGCTGCATTAACAGCTTCTTCAGCCTCTCTAAACATTTCTAGAACACCTTGTATAGCGTTAACACCTGATGATGGTGCAAGCATGGAGTCTATTCTTGCCATCTCTCTACAGTACCTAGAAATCCTGTAGACATCGTAAGCTATGCTTATTAGCACGTGAGTAGCTACAAGTTCTCTACCTAGAGGCTGTCTCCTAGCTATAAATGTCAGCACCTCGTTTACAAAATCCCTCCTAATCTTGTCTAGAATCAGTGCTGTATCCTCTATCTCTCTCCACAATCTTCTCCTCTCATTAACATCGCTCACCTGCATAAGCCTCTCAGTTGCCTGCATAACCCTCCTAATATTCATAGACATGTGGCCTACTATGCTCTTCAACCTCTCGAGATCAGCTATAGTTAGAGCCACTCACATCTCACCTCTTAGCAACTTCTGAGTAATCTCTGTAGATGGACGTAAAAATAGTTGCTGTGCAGGCCCCTGCTCAACAACCCTCCCATCATAGAGTACAGCAATGTAATCGGCAACTCTTGCTGCTTGGTGAGGAGAGTGCGTAACCATTACAACTGTTACCTCATCCTTTAGCGACACTATAGCCTCCTCAAGCTTCCTAGCATTGATAGGATCTATATTAGCCGTGGGCTCGTCTAGGAGAAGTATCTCAGGCTTCATAGCAAGTGCTCTAGCCAAGCAAAGCCTTTGCCTCTGCCCGCCGCTTAACTGATGCGGGTAGGCATGAAGTCTGTGCTTAACTTCATCCCATAGCATGGCCTTCTCCAAAGCCCACCTAACAATCTCATCAAGCTCTCTCTTACTTCTAGCAACACCGTTGAGCTTAGCGGCTATAGCAACATTCTCATATATTGTTAGGTGTGGGAATGGGTTCGGAGTCTGAAAAACCATGCCAATTCTCTTCCTAAGTTCGTAGGGGTCAGCCTTTAGAGCGTCGATGTCTAGAACCCTTACCACACCTTCAACTCTAACCCCTTCAGTAAAGTCTATAAGCCTATTAATAACCTTCAGCAGTGTGGTTTTTCCAGAGCCTGAGGGACCCATAATCACAAAGACGGTGTTCTTAGGTATCCTAAGCGTCACATTCTTCAATATATGTGCATGCCTAATGTAAACGTTTAAGTGCTCTATCTCGACAGCTAGCATCTAGAGCTTCACCTCCTTAACCATAAGCTTTACAGACATAAAAATGGCTAGGTATGATAGAAGTAGAAGTGCTGAAGCCCCCCATGCAACCTCGTGCCATATCTCGTAGGGAGACAATATGTAGTCGAATATCAGTAGCGGTATTGCATCAACAGGTGCAGTTAGTGAGATTGCTACACCCCCTCTAAACCTTCCAGCTGTGAAGAGCAGAGCAGCTGTCTCACCCATTATCCTAGCCAAGGTCGTGAGGGCTCCAGCAGCAATAATTCTTCTAGATATTGGTATAAGAACCCTTGTTACAGTATCCCACCTGCTCATACCTAGAGAGAATGCTGCTTCTCTATACATTGCTGGTACTGAGCGTAAGGCTGCTGAAAAGTATGTGTAGGTGTAGGGAAGGGCAACAATAGTTAGCGCCAATGCGCTGGCCAATGCTGAGAAGCTTCTCATAGGCACAACAATAACTGTGTAGATAACCATTGAGATAGCTATTGTTGGAACACTTGCGAGAGACCTTGCAATAGTGTCTACAAGTAGTGAGAGTGGGTTCTTCGGGAACTCTGTAGTTAGTATTGCTGAGAACAGTCCTAGAACAACTGATAGTGGGAATGCTATAGCTGTGATCAGTATTGTTCCAGCAATTGCTGGTGCTATACCCCCAACCTCTGCAGATCCTGGTGTAGGCGGTAAATCCGTGAAGAATCTTAGACCAGCTTTCACAATAACTGAGACCCCATTTACGAGAACGGTGTACACTATGTGTAGTACTGGTGCTATTGCTGCAACAGATAGTGTAATGATTGTTACTGTGAAGAGAGCTTCTTTCAGTCTTCTCCCACTATACAACTATTCTCGACCTCCACCTAACCATTATTACACTACCGTAAAAACTGAGTATAGTGGCTATAACTGTCACTATCAACGCAGCCGTATAGAGAACGGATTCAGCATACATATAGAGGTTCGCATTAGCAAACTGTGTAGCAATAAGGGCGGCCACAGTGTATCCTGGAGCAAACAAGCAACTACTTAGATACATGGAGCTACCAACTGTTGTAACAGCAATAGTTGTTTCTCCAAGGGCTCTAGCAAACCCTAGCAGCAGGGAAGCCACAATAGCTGGTCTAGACAAAGACAATAGTATTGATACAGCTTCATGCCTGTAAGCACCGATGCCATAGCAAGCCTCTTTATACATAGCTGGTATGCTATTGTATGATTCGAGGATAAGTGCTGTAACGTATGGTACCACCGATATCCCTATAGCTACTCCAGCAGCAAAGATTGAGAACCCTGTTATGGGCTTGCACGAGAAGAGAGGTATAAATGGCAGTAATCTGTGCAGAGGCTCCATAACGTAGGTCTTCAGGAATGGTACAAGGTACTCGGAAGCCCATACAGCATAGATTATTGTTGGCATTCCACCCGCAAGCTCAATTAGGGAGGAGAAAACATTTTTTATGAATCCCTTCAGGTACTCAGACGCAGCAATTGCTAGTGGAATGGAGAGGATAAGAGCTGTTAACGTAGCTATCACAGACGTTGCTAAGGAGCCTATCAGTGGTGCTAATACCCCGTAAATCTCTTGCTCAGGACTCCAAACACTTGAAACTAGCAGTTCTAGCCCAAACTTGTTGATAGCCTGTAAGGAGCGCAGAAGTATTGCAAATATAATTAGTATGAGTAGTGCTAATACTGATGTTGCTAGGGGTAGAAGGGAGAGGAGAAATAGCTTATCTTTTTTGGAGAGCCTCATTTTACACCTCTAACCTGCTGTTATCTCGTTAACAGCCTTAAGCAACAGATCCTTCACAACTTGTGGTGGCGCTACATAGCCTTCTAAAACGTAGTTGTACCCTTCATTAGCTAACCACTTCAGGAATAGTTTAAGTGCCTCTGCCTTCCTTGGATCGTCATACCTCTTCCACAGTATTATATGTGTTGGACCTAGTATTGGGTAACTCTTTGCACCAGGGGTATAGATAACGTTGTTTAGGATTTCGCTGAAGTCATCAAGAGGTGATGTAGGTATCTTAGCATTTCTCAAAGCCTCCTCAAGAGTTTCTCTTGTTGGAAGCACAAAGTTTCCTTCAGCATTCCTTATGGCGGCTATGCTCAAGTTATTCTTTATGGCGTAGCTCCACTCAACATAGCCTATACTGTAAGGTGTCTGCATAACTGCTAGTGTTACTCCCTCACTACCTTTCCCACCAACACCTCTTCCAGTAGAAATAACAGGCCAGTTAATGCTCTTCCCAACAAGCTCCTTAGGCCACTCACCCTTGGAAGCCTTGTAGAGGAAGAATGTGAAGAGCTCTGTTGTTCCACTAGAATCAGATCTGTAAACAGCTATAATCTCTTTATGTGAGAGGAGATGAGCTATATCAGGGTTTAAGCTCTTTATGTACTCATCGTCCCAGTACCTTATCTCACCCTTGTATATCCTAGCCAAAGCCACAGCATCAAGCCTCAAAGTGATGTTCCTAGGAATATCGGGAATGTTGTATATAACAACTACAGGTCCAAAGATTATTGGGATCTGCATAACACTGCCTTGATACTTTAGCCAGGTATCTCTAGATAGAGGTGGATCACTACAAGCGAAATCAACAACTTTCTGGAAGAACATTGATAGTCCGGCACCACTGCCAACACCTTGGTAACTTACTTGAATACC
>JAPWUB010000085.1 GCA_028275745.1 Desulfurococcales archaeon
TTATATGGTACGACAGGATATACTGGGGCTTCTCACTACTAAACCAATTCACAGCAGCAACACTAATAGCAGCCATATCTATTGGTAAGGCTAGGCAGGGAGAAATTGATGTTGGTTCATTGGCAGGCATATTATCAGCTTCTCTCGGTGCTCACGGCGCTGTTATGAACGCTGTTTGGGCTTTGTGCATCCAGGGGCAGACAGTTGCAGCTGTGAAGAGGGTTCTAGCACTCTTTGAGGAGGGAGTTGTAGAACATAAGGAAAGAGAGGCTCTAGCAATAGCTAAGATCAGATAAACAAGGCTGTTAAACCTCATTTCAACTCATTGCTGTGGCTTTGCTGTAATAGAGCCTTATTAGGGCTACACCAGTATAGAATTCTTCTCGGTGTTTCTTTATGGGCTTCCCAGGAAAGAAAGTAGCTGTGGGTGCAGATGATCTGTACCCAGCTGTTAATGCTGTTGTGAGGTACTTGAAGGAGAAGGGGTTCGAGATAATACCTGTAGGAGCTGTTAAGACAGGTAAGCCTGAGCCATGGCCTTTAGTAGGCTACGAGGTTGGGAGACTTGTTGCTAGTGGTGAGGCAGACTGGGGTATTGTTATATGTTATACAGGGACAGGGGTCTCTATAGCGGCTAACAAGGTTAAGGGCGTTAGAGCGGCACTATGTAATGATGCTGAGACTGCTAGAGGTGCAAGGCTTTGGAACGATGCTAATGTGCTTGCTATGAGTGGTAGACTGGTTACCGAGTATGTGGCTAAGGAGATTCTGGATGCATGGATAAGCACGACAAAGATTGATGAGTCTGAGGCTAGGAATATAGAGCTTTTGAAGAAGCTTGATGCTGAGGGAAAGATCTAGGGGTGGGAGCATCTACAGGTATATTTCAGCAAATAGCAGAACTGTTAATGCATTTCCGAGAGATCTTTACACCTTTTTCTGGTTCCCCATGCTAATGGTTAGATTCCCAACCTGTAGACCAAGGGATGTCTACCTCTTTGACTGCACATTTGTGCAGGTATCTGACAATCCCTACACAATGCTTCTTCTGCTAACAAAGCTTCCCAGAGGATTTAAGTTAGAGGACTCAATACCTGTAGAAGCCTATACAGTTCCTCCAAGCAAGTGTGAGTCTGTTTCAATACCAGGCAACATGCTTTCAATAGCAGGGGATGTGATTAGAGATGATTATTCAAGACTTGAGCAACTGGTTGACAAGATCTATGAGTTCAAGGATGTTGAGGTTCGATACAGAGACTTCTTCTTCAGATCAAGAAGGTTTAGGATATCAGCTGAGAGGATTAGGGAGTCACACATCAAAATAGCTAAATCAGTTGTTAAAAAGGCTGTTGAGCACTTCTGCTGTATTGAGAAAGGAAATGTTAGGATGGTTGAGGTGGAGGCTCAACCAGTATACACACTGGCATACATATCTAAAGACTTTGTCGAGAGCGGCTTTGTAGTTGGGAAGAAGGTTATGAGGGTAAGCTCCTTAGCTAGGCTTGCCAAGGCATTTGGGCTTAATGTAGGGGGACTCACATAGAGACTCCAAAACCCTTCTATACTCAGCTTCGCTATAGGCAACAGCTATGCATGCAACTCTCTCCCCATTTTCAATCCCTATATCTAGAGCATCCCTAAAACCATCGCTACAATCAACTGCTTTTGCACCTAAAGCAGTTGCTATCCTAACAGCTGCAGCAACATCAACATTCCTAAGCTTTGCCCTAGCATCAATAAACGCCTCAGCATTACCGAGACCAACATAGACAATGTCTAGCGCAGCACTACCAAGTGCACGTATTGTCAGCTTCCTGCTACTTCTACTAATATAGCTTAGAACAGGCTGTGCACTACCCTCACTATCGAAGTAGCCAAGCACAATTGGTGCAGGCTCAGATCTTCTACCACTTAGCCTAGAACCAGCAACCACGACCTTTCCATCTCTATAGATGTACATAGAGTCCCTAAAAATCTCAGCAACAACAGCAAACACAGTATCCCTAATCCTAGCACCGCTCTTGTAAGGTGCTACAGCAAGCGATATAGAGGCCCATGGAATATTGAAAGAGAAGTTTGTGCTACCATCAACAGGGTCTATAACTGCAATCCACTTCGGGGCTCCAGATCCATACACCTTAAGCCCCTCTTCCTCACCAAGGACAGCAACATCAGATAAAGCGTTAGCAATGCATTTCCTCAGAATCTCCTCAGCCTCAACATCAAAACCCTTCGACACATCACCAAACGGGTTACTTCCAACAACATCAAACCTTACAGTAGGCGACCTAAGATACTGCCTCACACTCTCAACACATCTAAGCAGAGAATCCCACAACATCTCAGCGAGCCACCTCACACCCTGCAATAGCTGTTAGTATGATACTAGTACATCGCCCTTTAGTAGCTGTGCTAGGGTATATAAGCTAGTTGTAGACATTAAACAAAAAGCCTATTTGCCTAGCACATGCTGAATAGCATCAACGATTTTGCTGGAAAAGGAAAGTAAATGGTTTGTCTCGGAGGGTGGGGCTAGATGGCTGCAAAAATATCATTCAAGGTACTAACAGCAGTAGTGCTAGCAGCTCTCTATGCAGCTCTAGTAATAGCCTTGCCCAGCATTAGCTACGGACCAATACAGGTGAGGGTAGCTGACATACTATCGCCACTACCATACGTAATGGGTTTTGAAAGCGTTATTGGATTGACTTTAGGGACTTTAATAGCGAATGCGTTTTCGCCGTACGGCATATGGGACATGACTATAGGCACTCTATGCACCTTCACCTACACATTGATAGACTGGGCTCTTGGTAGAAAGGTGGGTTACAGAAAGTGGATGTTGCCAGTAGTAGCTGTGGTAAACTCACTGATTGTAGGTCTGTACATAGGCTACATACTGCTAGGAACTGTTGCAGGAGCTGGAGACCCAGTAGAGCTCTTTGTCTTCCTAACAGCTGAGAGCCTAATACCAATGGCGATCGGCAGCCTCGTAGTGGTTCCAGTAGTTAAGAGGTACTTACGTTATCGCTGAGCATCAGTATTAACATGCAACATCATTTTTGTATCTATGTCATGGAGTTGGTGATGTATGAAACCCGTTATCACCAAGCCATGTAGCGTTATAGCGGTTGTTAGTGGTGGGCCTGATAGCACTTGCTACTTAGCTCTATGGCTTAGCAGAGGCTGTGATGCATATGTGCTGACCTTTAACTATGGTCAGAAAGGATCTAAAGAGATTGAGGTTGCTAGGAAGCTGGTTAGGAAACTTAATGAGCTTGCATCTGAGCATGGCTGGGGCAGGGTTGTAGAGCACAGGGTCATTGATATGAGCTTTATGAAGGAGCTTTGGAGAGGTACTCAGCTAACTGATGAAAGTGTTGAGGTTAGCAAGGTCTATAAACCAAGTATTGTTGTCCCGATTAGGAACGTTGTTATGCTCTCTATAGCAACAGCCTACGCCTACACAGTTAGGGAGAGAACAGGTCACAAGGTCTACGTCATTTACGGTGCGCAGCTAAGTGATGTGAAGTACAATGAGGTTATCAGGGACTTTAACTACCCTGACTGCACCCCAGAGTGCATACAAGCTCTTGAATCAGCTTTTAGGCTTTGCCACTTTAGGTGGGAGAGAGACATAGAGATTTGGTCGCCATCAAGAGAAGGCTTAACAAAGCCAGAGTTGCTAAGGATTTGCTACAACCTCGTAGGAGATCTAGTTTATGAGACTTGGAGTTGCTACCTAAGCTTAGAGAAGCATTGTGGGAGGTGCGAGAGCTGTATAAATAGGGCTAGAGCATTTAAAGAGGCTGGTCTACCCGATAAGACTGAGTACATAGTTAAGCCAGAGATCTAAAGGTGCTAACAATAGAATGCCCAGTGTTGAGCTTAGCAATGTCACTGTTCGGTTTAGGGATAGAGAGGCTTTGAGAAGTGTTTCAGCAGTTTTTGAGCCTGGCGTTCACGTGGTTCTCGGTAGGAATGGTGCTGGAAAAACAACTCTGTTGAGGGCTATTGCTGGTTTGGTGAAGTTTGATGGTGACATAAGGGTTCTTGGGAGAAGCATAAAGGGGCTGAGCAGGAAAGAGTTGTCAAAGCTTGTTGGCTACTGCTGGCAAAACCCGTACTACGGCTTTATAGAGGCTAGCGTTGAGGATGAGATCAAAGCTATTCTCAGGATACT
>JAPWUB010000086.1 GCA_028275745.1 Desulfurococcales archaeon
ACAATTATAGGAGCATTAACGAACTTAACAGCGTGCTCAAGGTCGTCAACCCATCTGTTAACAAACAGTGTTCCATAGTTCCTTGTAGAGAGTAGAACGAGGTCTGCACCAGAAGACCTATACACAGTGCTATCCTTATCACCTATATCAACATCTCCATGTACATGCTTAATAACTGCAACTATGTACCCCCTAGCCTTAAGCCTTGAAACAACCTGTGATGCTATAAAAGTCTTTCCCTTACCCCTACCAGAAGCAACAAACCTGACAATATATGGCCTCATTCTGTGGTACCTTCCTTTGAGTCTCTCACACCTTAAATATAATCACACCTTTAATAACCTATTGCGGTGCATAAGGTAATGCTAACCGATGAAATGGCTCTCTTTGGTCTTGCACTACTCAGCATAGTCCCTCCGACTACATTAACAGTAATTCATTTGAGGAGGAGAAGGCTATGGCTTGCTCTAACAGCAGGTTTAGGAGGCATAGCATCTTTAGCACCACTATTACTAGCCCTTACACAGCCATGGATAAACGTTGGAGAGCATAGCCTCACACTTTACAGCGCTTATCAGGTGCTAGATGTTGTAGGGGACATCTTCGCAAAGGGCATTACGCTAGCATCATTCTTTGCAGTACTCGGAGCAACCCTATGGCTAGCAGAAATCGAGCCAGGTAAAGAGCTCTTCACAGCATCATCAGTCATAGGATTTACACTAACACTAGCATTCATAGCCTCCGCAACAGCATTAAAATTAGCAAACACAGTTAATGTTACCAGCATAGGTGTGTCGGCATGGGCTTCACTAGCACTTTACGCGATAGGCATTGTTGTAGCAAGTGCCAGGAGGGTTAGGAGCACAGCTACACCTAACATACATAGAGATAGCAGTTCGACAGGTGTAGCACAAGGCTCAGCACTTGTAGCAGCAACGGTGGACGAGCACCATGAATTGGTTAGGAGGGTATTAGAGGAGGCTAAGAGAGCATTAAGGAGCTGAAAAAGAATAAAATTGTTTTCTTTACATATCAACTCTTTTCTCCAGCTTCAGTTCTTCTCCCAACATAGAAACAATTATTAGTAGTAATACGAAATTTCTTACAAATGCGAACCACTGAACTGGAGAGTCTATTGTTTGTGGAGAGTACTTAACAGGTATGTTAAGAACCTTTGCTAGAAGGGACCTAGCTTCAGCGTCTTTGAACCAGAGAGCCATAATCAATGCATTAGCCGTATCGGCGATAATATAGCTTTTTAGAAGTCTGTCAGGTAATGCTATAACTGCTAGGGGGGAGATCATAAGCAGCATTTGTGGTGAGAAAACGTAGTTTAGTGTTGTTCCAGTAGCTAATGTAAGGAATGAAACCTTGTAGAGTTTTTCGGTGCTATCAACCTCTATAACCATTATTAGCAGGAGTGCTATGACTATAGAGATGAGGTAGAGAACTCTATGAACAGGGCTAAACACATCATTTATTAGCACCATGTAGATACAGTTCTCGCAGTACCACGTTAAGTGATGGTTCACGAAATCGCTGAAACCCTTCATACTAACAATGGCGATGACTATGTAAGGTACAGCACCACTGCTTACAAACCCTGCTACATATTCGTAAATCTTTCTCCAATACCTACCATCTCTAAAGGATTTTTGTAGAAGGTCGTAGATTAGTACCAGGGCTATGGTTGCAGGTAGAACCTTTGCTGATGTGGCTAAACCTATCAAAGCCCCTGATAATGCTACACAGGTTTTGCATTCTCTAGTTAGGTAGTATAGGGACATAACAGTTAATGTTGCAGCTATCACATCCCAGTTATAGACAAGGTATAACAGCGTTGATGGGAAGATGAACAGGAGTAGGATCCGCACCCTACTCATATTAATGGTCATTGACAGTCTATAGAGATATATGGTCATCAGGGCATAGAAAACAGCTATTATAGCTGACTGAATGGCGAAGTGAAGAGGCATAACATAGCTCTTAACAACATCTACGTACTCCAATGCATTGCTGGGAGCCTTGATATAGGTGTAGGTATACCAAAAAGCTGTACATGTCGATAAAAGCCAAAAAGCTGCCACCAGCGGGGGGTACTCAAACTTATAGTCTTTGTATGGTATAGGACAAACAAATTTACCAAAAATTAGAGACCTAATAGCGTCTTGATTATACCAGTACTGCTGGATCTTCCCACTATCCACAACACCTGCAGAGCCAACGATATCCAGAAACCTGGGTATAAATACACCATACACAACATCTGTGTATAGAAAGCCCCAGTTATCTAGTAAAGGCTTCCTATCTGGAGGGTACGGAGCATGTAGATACGCTGAAAAAGTAAACGATGCTACAGCAAGAATAAGCAACAATACCTTAAATGCATTGATCTTGTACTTCATGACAAACCCTTGACAAAATCTACTTACCTGAGACTGTAAATGGCTGTAACTAAAACCAATTTTAAATACATTTAATGTTATAACACTTTCGGTTTCCTGTCACTCCTCATATAGTTTTACACGTAAAATGATTTGATTAGGGTCAAAAGTTGAAGGGGCTCAGCGCATACCTTAATGGTAGTATCGCTGTAAAATTTGATATGGGTGTGCAGGTAGAGGATACAGGAGCATTAATTAGGGGTATTGAAGATAGGGCAAGACTTATTGGTAGGGATGTTGAGGTAGCGGCAATCCATAATGGCTCTATGCTTATACGCATCAACGGTATTGAGGGCTCAAATGGTAAGAGCATTAACATAGTATTAACGTTTGAGAGATGCGAAGCAAATAAGGACTGCGTTAAGGAGATTAGGGTAAGTGTGAGTGGGCAAATAGGTAGAGGAATAGGCATTGAGGAGATACTAAATGAGTTGATCAAGGCAGTTGTTGAAGTTTCTAAAGTACTCTAAAGATTGAGAAAAAGCTCGGTAAATTCATCACCAAATTTAAATTTTATTTAAATTGAGCGACCTTAACTTCATAAATTTTGCTTGTCATACAATCATTGCATGCTGAACCTAGTTATTTCTCAATATGCTTCTGAGTAAATGCGTATGGTAGAAGCTCTCCTAGTCTCCATACAGCTGTTTTTCCGCTTTTGATAGAGTGTGAAATTATGAGCATGTCTTCATTGGCGAACTCTGCTAGAACTTGTCTACAGGCACCGCATGGTGGTAGAGGTTCGGGAGTGTCGCTCACAATCGCAATTGCCTTAAATCTCCTCTCACCAGCAGTAACAGCACTTGCAACAGCAACTCTTTCAGCGCATATGGTGAGCCCATAGCTTGCATTCTCAACATTAACTCCGTGAAAAATTTTGCCGCTTTCAGTTAGTAACGCAGCTGCTACATGAACATTGCTGTAAGGAGCATAGGAGTTGGGTAGAATCTTCTTAGCCTCCTCAATAAGCATATCTATAGTTTTGCTCTCCATAATTAAGACCTCTGCACATAGTATGAATCGCTATGTAAATAAATTTTTATAAGGTTAAGTCTTGCCCAATTTTTAGTAGGTGGATATTCTTGGTCTCTGAGCCGTTGAAGTCCGCGGCTGAGCCTGTTGATAAGGAGGGTAGGGTGTATCACTTACGTGTGAAGCCAGGCGATGTGGCGAAGTATGTTCTTCTCCCAGGAGACCCTGAAAGAGTCCCTAGAATAGCTAGGTACTGGGATAAGGCATGGCATGTAGCGACGCATAGGGAGTACGTTACGTATAGTGGGTACTACAAGGGTGTGTTCATATCAGCTACAAGCACAGGTATCGGTGCTCCAGCAACTGCTATAGCTATTGAGGAGCTTGCCAGGGTTGGTGCAGAGATATTCATAAGGGTTGGTACCACAGGGGCTCTGAGGAGAGATATAAAGGTTGGCGACGTAATAATATCGACTGGTGCAGTAAGGCTTGAAGGCACAAGCAGACACTATGTAATGCCTGAGTACCCAGCAGTAGCAAGCTATGACGTTGTACTAGCACTTATCGATGCTGCTGAAACCCTTGGTGTGAGGTATCACGTAGGGTTGTCAGCTAGTAGCGACAGTTTCTATGTTGGTCAGGAGAGACCAGGCTTCAGAGGCTATCTACCACCACATCAGAAAGGCTTGATAGAGTACCTGAGAAGCGTAAATGTGCTTAACTTTGAGATGGAGGCAGCAATAATAT
>JAPWUB010000087.1 GCA_028275745.1 Desulfurococcales archaeon
GGTGTACCTCTAGAGATTGTTATGGCTGTTCAGGGAATTATAATGGTTGCTCTATCCATACCCTCACTCATGTTTATCTATAGGAGGTGGGTGATTAGGAAAGCTCTTAGAGGTGGTGAAAGTGCCTGAGCTAGACATTGTTATGAGCATACTCATCCAGTCAACATGGGCCATGATGCCAATACTCCTGGCATCCCTAGGAGAGATACTGACTGAAAGAAGCGGTGTTGTTAACATTGGGTTGGAGGGGATAATGCTGCTATCAGCACTATTCGCAGTCTACGTAGCTGACACCACCCTGAACCCGTGGCTCGGCGTAGCTACAGCCATTGCTGTAGGTGCGCTGATTGGCCTTATACACGGTGTTATAGCTGTTTACCTCAAGGGGGATCAGATAATAAGTGGGTTGGGCATAAACACGTTTGCAGCAGGGTTCGTTGCGTACGCAATTGATGTGTTTTGGCATGTTAGAGGCTACTACACCCCTAAGCCAGAAGCTAAAGTGCCTAAGATACCTGGTCTAGAGATATCACCACTATTCATAGCGTCAATAGTTGTAGCGGCACTTCTATTCATACTCTTGTACAAGACTCGTACAGGGCTAGCCATAAGGGCTTGTGGTGAGAATCCAGAGGCAGCTGATGTTGTTGGTGTAAATGTTGAGCTTGTAAGACTGCTATCAACAGTTGCTGGAAGTGCTTTAACTGGTTTAGCAGGGGCTGTTCTAAGCATTGACTGGCTAGCTGCAATAACTAAGCAGCTTCCAGCTGGTAGAGGATTCATAGCTCTTGCAATAGTTAACTTCGCTAACTGGAACCCGCTCTACGCACTACTTGGAAGCGCTATATTCGGTGCATTGTGGACTGCTACTGAGTACATGAAGAACCTTGCATACATAACCAGAGTCATACCGATACCACTACTAAACACAGTGCCATACATAGCTACACTAGCTGTTGTAGCAGGGGTTATAGGGAAGTCAAGACCACCACGAAGCGTTGGAGTACCTTATAGGAGGGAGTAAGGCTGGAGAAAAAACAGTGCCCTAGCTTAAAAGGGTTTGGTTTTTAGAGTTCAGAAACCTTCTTCTCCAACCACTCCTTAATGAACTTAGCGTTCTCAACAGTTCTTGGTATGAATGATGCGTAGTTCTGTGCCTGCCTATACATCTCATTCACTGCTGCAAGCAGTTGCTGTGCCTTCTCCTTACTCAAGCTCCTAACCTCACTCTTCATCCTCTCTAGAAACTCTATCGCTACTCTAACATCTTGTGAGAATAGCTTGTACCTGCTCAGCTCCTGTATAGACTCATCGATTCTCCTAATAACTTCCTCAACATCTGAAGACATACACACCCAACCCATGTAAAGCAAGATGTTCTCAAAATATAAACCTTTCCACTCAATATTAAACACCTAGGAATCCGCCATGCCTCACTACGACCTGGTAATCAGGAATGGGATAGTTGTTGATGGTTCTGGTGCACCACCGTTTAGAGCAGATATAGGTGTTGTTGGAGACACAATTGCTAGGGTTGGAGACTTAAGTGGTTCCACAGCTGAGAAGGTAATCGACGCATCTGGACTTGTTGTTGCCCCGGGATTCATAGATATTCACAACCATAGCGATACAAGCGTATTCCTAGTACCAACAGCTGATAACTACGTTATGCAGGGAGTCACAACAATTGTTGTTGGTAACTGTGGGGATTCTCCAGCTCCATTAACAGAGAGAAACATTGATGCCTTTAAGGATTCTGAGAAAAGGCTTGTTGAAGCACTTGGCGAGATTCCCTGGAGAACATTCTCAGAGTACCTAAATGCTTTAGACAAGCTTGAGAAGAGCATCAATGTAGCTACACTTGTTGGTCACGGAACAGTTAGGAGTGCTGTTCTTGGATTCGAAAACGTTAAGCCTAGTGCTCGTGAGCTTAACGAGATGAAGACACTTGTTGAAGAAGCTATGAAGGCAGGAGCCTTTGGCTTATCAACAGGTCTCATCTATGTTCCCAGCATGTTTGCTGATACGAGGGAGATTATAGAGCTTGCTAAGGTTGTTGCTAGGTATGGAGGTGTATACGCAACGCATATGAGGAACGAGGGTGTTAAGCTTCTAGACTCTGTGATAGAGGCTATAACAATTGGTGTTGAGAGTGGGGCAGCTGTTGAGATATCGCATCTGAAGGCATCTGGCATACCGGCTTGGGGCAATGTATCGAGAGCTCTAGCAATTATAGAGGATTACGTTGCTAGAGGATACGATGTAAGTGCTGATGCATACCCATACACAGCTAGCTCAACAAGCCTATCAGCTCTCCTACCATCGTGGGTTAGGGAAGGTGGGGTGAGGAAAATGCTTGAGAGGTTAAGAGATCCATCAGTAATTGATAGGATTGAGAGGGAGTTTGAGGAGCATGGGGTTATGGAGGAGAGGTACCTCCTATGGAGCCAAGTAGTAATAGCTTACTCAGAGACCCATAAGGAGTTTGAGGGTATGAGCATAGCTGACATAGCTGAAAAGCTTGGTCTAAGCCCTGTGAAAGCAGTTGCCAGGATTCTTGAGGATGATGGGGGGAGAACAACAGTGGTAATACACTCCATGACAGAAGAGGATGTTATAGAAGCTATATCGCACCCCCTAGTCGCTATAGGCAGTGACGGCTCTGTTAAGAGGTTTGGCGAGGGAAAGCCTCATCCAAGAAACTACGGAACCTTCCCAAGGGTTATAGCTAGGTACGTGAAGGAGCTTAAGGTTCTTAGCCTACCAGAAGCAGTTAGGAAGATGACGAGCTTACCAGCTAGAAAGCTTGGTTTATGGGATAGGGGACTAATTAGACCAGGATTCAAAGCAGATATAGTGGTATTCAACTACTACACAATAGCCGATACAGCAACGTATACCAATCCACACCAGTTTCCGAAGGGGATAAGGTACGTTATTGTTAATGGGTCAGTAGTTGTTGATAGTGGTATGCACACAGGTTTGAAGCCAGGTAAGCTTCTTAGGAAAGTAATGTACTGAAAATTGTTTTCACCTCCTATCCCGCGCTTTAGCTTTCTCAATTACGCTCCAGTACTCCTCGTCATTCGCTATCTTCGTATACTCCTCCCTAATCCTAGCTAGGATAGTGCTGGCACTTCTCTGGATATAGTCTGAGATTCTCTGAGAAACCTCTCTAGCTGTAGCCCAAGGCTTGCTCGGTATACCAACCCTTCCAACACTTGCCTTAGCTATTAGCCACAGCCTTACAGCTACAGGTGTAGACATTGCCTTTAGCTTCTCCTCATCTAGCTCAGCACTGCTTGCCCAGAACAACTCCCTTACAAATCCAACTGCTAGCGCTTTTACTAGTGGCTCTTCAAGCTCTTTATAGAGCTCACCCCTCTTCTCAGAAACAATCTTCAGAACATCATCAACACTAGCCCCCGTTACATAGGCTCTAGTAGCTACTGCCACAACCTCTCTCGTGAGGATAGGGTCTATAGATCCCCACAAAGCAACCACAGCTGACAAGTAATTGCTGTGGAGAATAGTCTTCTTAACAGCTTCTACAGGATCCCTAGAACCAAGCCTAGAGCCGGTAACGAGCGCCTCAACCTCTTTAGCATCAACAGGATCTGCAGCAACAGGAACACCATTTAGTGTTACCCACGGAACGCTGAACACTCCATAGCCCAGCGCATACCTTGGCTCATCAGCTACAGTTATCCTTACCTTATCTAGTAACCCTCTACCACCCAAATCCTTAACCAAGCGGTAGCTAGAGCCACAAGTTGGGTGAATAAGTATCTCAACAGTACCCATATAGAGATGCACCTCAGTATTACTACTTAGTGCTGTCTTGCTATGAATGGGGGTAAAAGGGGTTTTCTTGACAAGCTCTACAATGGTTACACTGGGGATACTGTCCACACTGTATCCTCATAGAATGTGCAGTTCTTTCCAAAGTGATCGTTACTGATATCAACCTTTCTATACCTAGCACATGTTGTTACAATACTCCATACACCCTCAGTCACGTTATTACGTACATCAGCTATGTAAACCTCGTCAATCTGTGAACACCTAGCCTTTGGAGATTCTGTGTAGTAGCTAATCATCTTACTGATGATCTCATCAAC
>JAPWUB010000088.1 GCA_028275745.1 Desulfurococcales archaeon
GGTCCTGCAACAGCTCCTGCCTGATCCATTAGCTCGTGTATTCCGAAACCCTTTCCCCTACCAATATCCTCAGTAACCTCAGCAAGCACAACATCTCTTAGAGGTGTTCTGAGACCTTTACCAACTCTCTCAATTAGGTATAGAGCTGTTGCAACACTCCATGAATACGCAAAGGCAAGGCTAGGCATTGCAAAGAGTTGAAGAGCGTAACCAAATATTATTATACCCCAGAACACAGATGAAGATGCTAGGTAAGTTGCTATAACTGCTGATACGAACCTAAGCCCATAGCCTATAAGATCGCCAGAGGCAGTAATTGCTGAGGCTACTGGAGGTCCTTGAAGCTCCTCAATATATGAACCACCAACACTTCTAGCCCCCTCGTAAACCATGTCAGCTGTTAGAGACACTAAGCCCAGTATTATGAAGACTATCAGGGTTCTCCTACTCAATTACCACCACCTAAAGACTTTCACAAAACTTAGCAGTGAGATCTATTAAAAAGCTTAGTGTGCATATCTTGAAAAGCTTTATGAATGGGCTTCAGCTATCTTCCTCCACAGCTCTAACGCGTAACCAGGTTGTATAGATCCCTTAACCAATCTGTAGGTTCTAGTACCATCGCTTAGCCTTTCAGGCACAAGCAACACAACCCTCTTGCTGTTCTTCGGCACGAATTTGTAGAGGAAGTCCTGAAGGAATGTGACGTAGAATACGTTCACTCCTGAGTCTAGAAGTGCTGAAACAACATTTTCAGCTACAACAGATGCCTCTACATGGTTTGTTGAGGCGAAGCTCTCATCCATTAGTACGTAGTCTCCTCTCCTAAGATCATCAACAATTGCTTTAAACCTCTTAACCTCCTCCTCAAACTTCCCATACGAGAATGTCCTCTCCTCCTCCCTCAAGAAGTGAGTAAAGACAGCCCCAGTTGATGGCATTACAAACCTTTCTGCAGGCACAAAGAGGCCTGCCCTTGCAAGCAGCAATGCCTGTCCAACGCCTTTCAAGAACGTTGTCTTACCACCCTTGTTAACACCAGTTACTATAACTGCGAAAGAGCTCTCAACATCCATATCGAGGTTGTTGGGCACAGGCTTCTTCATCGATGATACTGCTAGTGAAAGTGGGTAGAGGTTCTCGAAAACAAGCTTCCTAGAATCGATATCTGGGTACGTCTTCGGTATACCAAGCTTGTCTAGGAAATCGCTAAGGTTTATGGCGCCAACATAGAACGAGAGCTGCTTTGCTAGGTCCTTGAAGAAGTTCATGAGCTTGTCGAAAGCGTTTAGCATTGTTGTAGCTATTTTTGATAGTACCCAGTTCCTTATATCCTCTAGTATCCTCGCCCCAGCCTCATCCCTAGGATCAAGCCTGTAAGTATACCTCCTCTCTAAAGGCAGAAACCTGCTTATAATGCTGCTCTCCTCCTTTGGCAGTAGAAGCACTGGATTAGCTAAGCTGTTCAAGAAGCCTATCTCAACAGCGAAATCAATACCGCTCCCAAACCTGAGTATCTCACTTATCTCCCTAGCCCTAGCTATAAACGCCTTATCAATGTTCGATGTGAGTGAATCTACCAAGCCCCTGAAGGCTCTTGACGAGAACCTCGCATTGCTCAAAGCATCTAGCAACTTCTCTAAGTAGTCGGCAAGGATTCCTATGCCTTTGGAGGTCTCGTAAACCACAAGTGATGGGTCGTCGAGTCTGAATATGAATACCTCTCTCTGTGCAGTTTCGTAACCCTCCTTAGCAATCTGATACATCCTTAGAACTGTGTTGCGGTTCTCGAGAGCGTCTCTAACCGCTTCCTGCCTATACCTTATAACCTCCTCTGAGCACTCTCTAGCAAGTAGAACCTCTAGCCATGTCTCAGCAACCAGCTTATCCCCTCCAGATGCAACGCTCACTATCTTGTCTAGCTCTAGATCTGATCTAACATCCTCAGCAACGCCTATCCTCTGCCCAGAGCCAAGCTTTAGCAGATCAAACTCTATCATCTTATCCTTTCCCTCAAAGCACTATAGGAAGACCATATCTAGAGGCTATCCTAACGGCCATGTACTCTGATGGTGGTGAACCTGGAAGAATCTTATAGGAGGGCTTAGTAGGGTCTTCTGGTGATGGCTGTGCAACTAGGCTTATGACGAAATCTAGCGATGCTACGCCAGGTATGAATGTTACGAATATGCAGTAGCTTCTCCTCCTATTAAGCTCCTCGAGAAACATCTTAGCGAGCTGGTAACCCTCATCAGATGTTGTTGTGCTGAAGAGCTCATTAGCAATAACAATTGTTGTGTCGTCAGCTCTACGCATAATGTTGACAGCTCTTACAATATCCTGCTCCAACCTGCTCAAACTCTCTCTAGGGTCTTCTCTAGCGGGGTAAGCAGTCATAATCTTTGTGAAGAATGGTAGCTCAGCTCTTTCTGCAGGTACTGGCACCCCTAGCTTTGCTAAGTAGGCTACTTGACCAAATGATGTTGCGAAGGTTGTCTTTCCACCGCCATTCATTCCGGTAACAACGAATATTCTCTTAGAGCCGTCGGTGAATATATTGTTTGGTACTACCCTTCCCTTCTTAGTTAATAGGATGTTGTAGAACCTCCTAACATCTATCCTACCATCATCTACAAACCTAGGTATTGTGAACTTGTATCCCTGGCTCATCAACCCTTTCACAAACTTTATGTATAGTAGGTAGAACCTTACCTCCCTAACAAAGGATGCTACACCATCATCAACAATCTTTGGGAAATGCTCATAGAACCTCTTCATAGCCTCATACTCGCTCTTAAAGAACTTGAACGCACCTTCAAGTATAGCTGCATGGATGTGGCTTAAGCCGCTGCCCATAGGGATGTACTTGACCTCCCTTACCTCACCACCCTTGAACCTGGCAAAGAGCTCCTCAATCATTTTAGCCATGTCCTCACCTCCATCAAATCTCCAAACATGTATCCTATCACCAGCTATCCTAACCCTAATCCTAATCCTATCCCTAGCCCTCTTAGCCTCTAAAGCACTCTCCTTCATAGCCTTAAAGCCCTGACTCTGGATAATGCCCTCAACATACCTCAGGAAACTTTTGAGACCTTCAGACTCTACACCGAGAGACGATAGCTTGTTGTAGAAGCTCTCCAAAGCATCTATATACGTTAGCGCAGCATCTAGATGAAGACCCAGCTTGTGGGGTTCATAAGCATCCTTCTCCATCTCCAAGTAATCCAAAGCCTCCCTAACCCTCTCAACAAACTCATTAACAGTTGCGTAGATATCATCCCTCATCAGATCCCTAAACACGTTAAGCCTATAGATAGCAACATCAACACTATCAACAGGCTCTAGAAAGAGGTTCCAAAGAAGCTCATCCCTCTCCCTACCAAGAACCTCACTAACAAGCTCACGAATCCTCAAATCGTATAGCACCTGCTCATCAGCTCTAGTACCTCTAGAACCAAGAATGCTTCTATAGCTCAACGCTTCCAATCACCAAAGATCATCTACCTTTACTTTACAGACTAGATACCGCTATATAAAATAAATAAATAATAAAATAAATAAGGTTTTGTGAACGCAACATTCATTGCTCCCATCTCAGCAGACCACAATAGCTAAGTGCGTGGAGTTGCTGCCGAGCGTGTATAAGCTTATAAAGCAGGTTATGGATACGTAGATTGAAGAACCTTTTACCAAGGCTTCTATAATGTAAGTGTCCTTTAAGCGTGGAGAGGTAAGAGGATTGAGATACGGTGCTGATGGATGACTCATCACCATTCAAAGATCTACTTCCCGTTCAGTGCCATTGTTGGTATGGAGGACGCTAAGCTCGCGCTAATGGTTAATGCTGTTAACCCGTTGATTGGAGGTGTTGTTTTGGCTGGTGATAAGGGTACAGGTAAATCAACTCTTGTTAGAGCATTTGCACAGGTACTACCTGCTCAACCTGTTGCTAAGGGTTGCCCATTCAATTGTAATCCCTTTAACCCTCTAGAGATGTGTGATTATCACTAC
>JAPWUB010000089.1 GCA_028275745.1 Desulfurococcales archaeon
CTTTGTAGGGTTATCGGCTATAGAAGTCCTGGCTGGTGTGTTGAGATTGTTTCTACTGCTAGGAGGTATATGGAGCTTCTGAATCTTGCAAAACAAGGTGAGTCTTCTACACCTACTCCACTCACACAACTTATTGAGAAATTGTTTGAGAAACCATTATTCATCTTAACAACGTCAGAATCTGTTAATGTGCTTAGGCCAAACCTTAAGGAGTATTGCGTAGAACTCTACACGAAGTTCTTACCTTATCCAATTATTGATGAGTGTTATGGTAGTGAAGATGAGAGGAGGAAGAACCTAGAGGAAGCAGTGAAGATCCTTAAGCAAAGATTGGGAGACTTGGTCCAGGTACAGGGAATAGATAGCAGCATTTCTTATCAACTACAGCAAGAATCCTCAAGCCAAAGACTTGTGAAGATCTACGAGCTTGTCATGAGGCTTCCCAGCAAGTACCTTGTTCAACAGTCAAAGTATGTCAAGACTGAGACTGGTGGTGTTGTTGAGCAAAGGGTTTGGGAGGGCTTGGCTCAGCAAGTTGCATCAGGGCTTGAGGGCATTAGGAGAACTGTTTACGACAAGATCAAGCAGCTTGGTAGCTTCGCCTATGTCAAGGAGTTTGAGAGGTGGATAGCTGTTACAGACAAGGCTGTTAAGGATGCTGAGGAGGTCAGCAAGTGGGTTAGGGAAGAGCTGAACAAGCTACCACTCAAACAGCTGAGACCGGATATAGATATAGACAAGATATACACTGTCAAGGCTATACCTGTGTACCTCAAGCCTGAGGATGCCAAGCTATTGCTAGAGACAGCTATAGCCGGGCTTGAGGAGCAGAGAGAGGAGCTAGAGAGAAAGATTCAAGAGGCTGAGCGGGAGAAGAAGAGTACAGTCAAAAAGCTTGAGCAAGAGCTTGAATACACCAAGCAGGTTCTCGAACAGTTCAAGAAGTTTCTGCAACAGATCCAAGCAGCTACATTAATGCAAAGAAGCTAAGAAAGACTTGTGCATCCCTATAAAGAGAATTGAGTTGTGGGGTGAAGCCTTTGGCAAGTAGTTATAGCATTGATTTTGCTGACAATCTTTATCAAGTTCTTGCAAAGGTATCTAATAGATTGACAGAGCTGGTTAGGGATTTTGCTAAGAGAAAAGGTCTTGATCCTTCAGTAGAGGTTGAGATTTCGCTGAAAAGATTTATTGAGCCTGAAGTTGAGGAAGGATCGGAGGCACCAAGAATCATAATCTGCGGATACTATGCTCCAGTGAATAAGCGAATAGTGCTCTCCTACCCATGCATTGCTAGCGAACCTAATCATGTTGTAGCAGCTCTAAGAACAATAGCACATGAACTTATTCATCATTGCCAGTTTACGTGCTCAACACAGCTATGTAAAGATGTATGTGAAAAGAGTCTAACCATCGACGAAGCTAGTAAAATCCATGAAATGCTACCATATATACTGAGACCTCATGAAATCGAGGCTTACATGAAGCAGGATAGTGTAGCTGATGAGATTAGGAAGGTGATTGGGAGCGAGGTAGAGACAATAATTAGGAGATTAGATGCGACCCTACGGCTACCAACGAAAGAAATAGCAGAACAATTTAGTAAGATTAACGATTTGTATAGCAATATCCGTTCCACCCATATCGCTAAGCCCAACCTTAGCTCTCCTCTTACACAATTCGTAGAGAACCTGCTCAACAGGTTTGTTGGTAGAGAAGCTATGGCAAGGTATATAGCTACAGCTTTGAGTACTGTTAAAGATGAGGATATTAGGAGATGGATTGAACGTGAACTGAACACAGATAATTTCATTACATTATATATGAACTCATTATCTAAAGGATGTTGGGATAACTCAGTTGAAGTAACATCCATAGCTATTATGCCTGTGCAAGACCATGACAAGCCAAGATCAAAGGTATTTGTAGTTACTAATGCTGGTTTCGCAATATCATTCACATTAAATACTGATGCACCTCTAGCAACTATTAAGCTGAAACCACTCAACAAACTATCGTTGCCATCACTATTGCAGCATCTCAACTCCCTTAAGGATACATATCTACTTCACCTCGCTTACCACAATAGATCATCCAACTTTGTTGCCTACCTACATACGGTCGCCAATGAGCAAGAGATTTTGAAGAAGATGATCAATGAAATGAAATGCGACGAAATGGAGTCTTCTGAGACCATTGAAAAACTCATGTGTATGCTTATACCAGTGCTGATGGGAGAAAACATAGTTATTGAGCGTCTCACTATTCAAGGCACAAACAAAGAGCTTATTAGAGTTAGAAGTGTTGTGAAGAATTCAATAATTAATGAAGTGTTGCTATGTGGTGGTAAGGTAAAGGTAGGTGATAAGGAGCTAGATAAAGAGAGAGTTATAAAGTCCTTACTAAATCCTGAATCAGCAGATAAAGAGTTTGTAGAAGCATTCAATGAGCATATCAAACAACAAATAATGTCAGAGGTATTGATGTTAGAAAGAGAATTTAAGGAGTTTAAGGAGCTTGATATTCAGGAGATAGAGAAGATGCTTCAAGAGCTAGAGAAAGAACTTAAGGAGACTGAAAAGGAATATATTCCAGTAATCCCTCCAGCACACCCTCAAGAGAAAACAGAATAAAGCTTATTCAGTACAGTGGGCATGTGCACATGTCTTCTGTGCAGTAGCAAAGCTCTTTGAGTATTAACTTTCCGTCTCCACAGATGCAGTAATCCTCGTTCTTGGGACACCAGCAAGTCTCGTATCTCGGCTCATAAGAAACCTCCTCATCGCCTTCAACATCTAGAAACCCAATCATAAAATCTTCTGAAACCCTCAACAAATTTCTACCAATTCTCCTAACCCTTCTCCTACCAGAAAATCTATCCCTACCCATAGAATATGCGCCAAGCATTAAATAATGCTGAGGAACTAGATAAAGTTTTCTCTAAATTTAGAGTACTTAATGCGATAAACTGTTGCAATGCAATGCGTTTTTGGGCTGGGGCTATTCAGATAAGATTGGGGATAAAAAATAGGCTTTGTTTAAACCCATGGATTTCATGTCTTTACCGCTTTCTCTTTTCTTCTAGCTCTGATTATGAGTGCTGTGCCTGTAGCTATCATTGCTGATCCTGTTAGTGATGTTATCCACAGGAGTTGTGTGGCTGTGGGTATTGCTGTGTAGGTGTGGTAAAGTTTTTTGCTGATGTATTGAACCTCTCTCATATAGTTTGCTGCATTGGTGGTGGTGTTCGCTAGATTTTCGCCGTAGCTGCATAGACCCATCCACAGGGTTGCTGGGTTGCAGAGAGCATCTCTAATCCTGTGTGCAACCCTGGTTAATGTGTCGAGAGAGCTGATAGCGTTTTGGTAGTCTGGTGAGTGCGTAACGTTGTAGAGCATGGCAATATCGTTCTCATGCTCTTTAAGCTTCTCATAAACAGCTGAAGCACCAGCAATTGCCAGTAAACTCACCAGCAATAAGCATAGCCCAAAACCTAGTAGAAAGCCACCACCAGTTGAAGCCGTTCACATCACCTCAAACCCACCTCACCAACTACAGCACTACTCTCCAAAATGCAATGTCATATAAACTTTAGTGAGCCAAGAGCATGCAAGGCGGTTGGGTGAGGTATAGATACTTGGTTAGGGTGCTTAACGAGACTTGATCACGTTTTCAGCGTCTCTCAATCCCCACATTTTATAGCTTTAGCTATCTATTTGGTGCAGTGCATGAGCGATTTGAGGGTCCACGGCTCTCTACATATCAATATCGAGATGCATGTAGATGTTGATGCTGATAGAGTGTCGTGTATTGCTAGTACTGTGAAGGATGTTGCTGACAGGTTTGGCATGGAGTTCAAGTCTCATGATATGCTGAGCTTCTACGAGAAGCTAAAGAGTCTTGGTGCTCCAGAGGATTTGCTGAAGCTTTTCAGAGACTCAAACTATGTTGTGCTGTTTCTTAGGGATAGGGGTACAAGTATTAGT
>JAPWUB010000090.1 GCA_028275745.1 Desulfurococcales archaeon
ATTCAAGAAACTGCCAAAAACACAAAACAACCCACCACACTAAGAAATATTCAAAACTTCTCTCAATAAAACCTGCAAAACCATACAATTATTTTAAGTAATTAAGCCAAGCATTCCCACTTTACATGACAGATGTAAACCCGAATAGATGCGGGGAACCATTGAACCACCCAAAGAGAACCCTAGCCCTTTAGGGCGGGGAGGAGGTCAGATAGCAACACCAAATTTTTGCCACAACATCACAACTAATTACCAGGTCAATATACACTAATAATGATAGTTAAAATACAGAAAAGTTTTAAATAATTTTAAATAAATAGCTTAAAAAGAATTAGCTATTAAGAGCGCAGATGGGCTGTTGACAATGGAGAGGAAGAAACTACTATCACTCATACTAGCCTTGCTAACAGCCGTAATGCTATCCACAGCATTTGCATCTGTGTTCAGCTACTACCCAGCACAGGTATCAGTAGCGCCAACCTCGCCACCAGTATACTTCGCCCTTGGCAAGAATGCTGGTAGCTCTGACCTCGGCAGCGGCAACACCATCACCCTAACCCTCGGCAAGAATGGCTCTAGCGGTAGCATAACTATTCATCCAACGTATCAAGTGACATACTATAAGAACGTTACAGTGATTGTGAACAGCGACACCAAGGCGTACAATGTCTATATCCGCGTAACGAGTTCAATAACTCTACCTACTGGTTCAGGGTCAGCTATAGGCACATCGCCAACCAGCGGTATGGCGAAGCTCTACATCTACAGCAAGGGTGCCTCTAGGAGCTTAACAGGGTTCCCAACACCAGCACCGTCCGGATCCTATATAGCAGTAGTTGACCTAACAACAACAGGCACAACATCTGTAGGGTCTCTAAGCGGTGGTGGAGTGTATGAGATAGACATCTACATCTACATACCTGAGGGCGCATCACTTCCATCATCGCTCACAGCAAGCATAATGCTGATAGCAACGCCATCTAGCGAGACACCGCCATAGGCAGAGTGATGACAAGTGAAAATATTGATAAAAACAAGACATTTTTTTATGTTGTTCTCCTCCTCTTCCTAACACTTTCACTAGCATCCCTAGTCAATGCATCTGTCTTTCTCTACGCACCGCTCAAAACGACGATCTCGCTTGTCTCGCCGCAAGCAACACTTTCCATAGCTAGTGGAGTCACAGGCTCTGTAGGTGCTAATAAGACCAGTGCTAGCATGTCTGTGACAGTAGCAGTGCAACAGACTGATCTTCTAAGTAACTGGGACTTCAACAGCTCGCTCAATGGGTGGAGCACCTATAGCCAGAGTTCTTTGACATGGAGTTCAACATCAAATCCTCCACCTGGTGCTTATGGCGGTGCCGCTGTCTTGAGTGGTTCTAATCTTAATGGTAACTTCTATGGCTACATATATCAGAGCTTCTCCCTATCTACACAAGTCTACGTGAACATGTCAATACGGCTCTACATAGCCGTTGGAACACCGTCTGGTCAGTTCCAAGGTGTCGATGTGTCCCTTTCTGTTAGAAGCAGCCTTTCCTCATCTCCTATATTCATCTGCACAACAACTAACATTAACACTGCCGATCAGTGGTTAACACCTACACTCAGTTGCACACCTTCACAGCCTTTTGCTCTTCAGCCAGGTAGTTACGTCTTTGTTGCAAATATCACAATTAAGACGAAGCCTGGAGGTGCTGCAGTTCCTGTTACTGTTTACATTGACCGTGTAAGGCTTTTCACAAGCTTGGCTACTTTTAGTAGGGTCATTGCCTATGTGAGCAACTCTGGTTCATCAACGCTTTATGTCAGGCTTATCCTATCGAGCACAAGCAGTGTGTCCTCCCTAACATCTGCAAGCGTAAACATTGATAGCGCGTCTCAGGCGATCACCATCTCTAGCGGCTCTATACAGACAGGTGCAACTAGCTGGGTCTCCATAGCCTCTGGCTCGAGCACCCCGATCCAGCTCTCGCTCACCATGCCGCCTAGCAGTAGTGCAGAGCTAGACCTCTTGTTAGAGGCCTGCACACAGCAGAATGAGCTAGGTGCATGCGTATACTACCCAGTTGTGGTGAAGATTACGTCATGAAGCTCTCCACCATAGCTCTCTACACCCTGCTTGCGCTAGTAGCCCTAGTTCTTCTCTCCAGGTTCCTCCCCATACCCTTGGGTGTGTATACAGTTGTCTCAGGCTCTATGGAGCCAGCGATAAGGGTTCTAGACATAGCTATTGCCGTTGGCAAGGATTACAGGATTGGGGATGTTGTTGTTTGGTGCACCACGTACTGGTACTGCGTTATGCATAGGGTTGTGAACATCTCTGAGGGCTATATTGTTACTAAGGGTGATGCAAACCCTGTTCCAGACCCGCCGATGCTCTCAAGCCTTGTGAAGGCTAGGGTTGTGCTTGTTGTGCCGAGGGAGCTGTGGCTTCCGCCAGTAGTTGTCCTGATGGGTTTTGTTCTGTATAGCTATAGGAAGGTGTTTGCCTCTGTCCTAACCCCAGCTCTAGTGCCCTTGGCGATGTACATAGCTGTGATGGGTGCTGCAATAGTTCTTGTAGCTCCGCAGACAGGCTTTTCTCTAGAGGTTCCAGAACTCTACTTGTCTAGAGCTTATGTTGAGGATAGGGGCTACACATGTATTGCTGTTGTTGAGTACCTAGCTAGAGGTGTTGAGTTGACGGGTGTTACAAGCCTCAAGGTGTTTAACAGAAGTGTTGTGCCTCTACATGTCTCTGGAACAAGCATAGCTTTTGCGTTGCCCGAAGATGTGGCGCTACTCGCTGTTGCTAAGGGGCTCAAGCTAAACATCTCTGTTGAGGCAATGCTGACAAGGGGTGGGCTTTTAAAAGGTTTGTACCAAGTGGTGTTAGCACCTCCAAAGCCTGTTGTGAAGGCTGTCAACAGCTCTCTCATTGTTGAAAACCCCAGCTGCTATCCTGTGGCATTCAATGTTACATGGATGTACGCTGAGGCTGGAGAGCCTTGGAGGTATGTAAGTACATATACTGTTGTTAAGGGTGGTGGGGCTTTGCTAAAGCCTCCTGTGAACGCCTCTTACATCTATGTTGATGTGAGGTATGTTTGGATGGGTGGCGAGTTCTTTGAGAGGCTTAGGGTGAGGTAGTTGAAGAGGCTACTAATGCTAAGAATAGCCTTTTCTGTTGCTACAGCTATAGAAATTTCCACAGCTTTTCTCTACATCTTCAGCCCTCTAATAGTGTTTAGGGGTGGTGTCGAGGGGTTCTACTCTCTTTACACATACAATATAGTCTTTCTCGGAGAAGCTGTGAGAAGCGATGTGCTGAACTACACAAACTCGATGGCTCTCCTCGCAACCCTCATATACACATCGCTACAGATGCTAGCAATTGCCACAGCCTTTAGTAGGAGACTTGAATACACAGAGCTTAGCTTTGGAGCAGCACTAGCATCTATACCATGCTACGGAATCTTAAGCGGATTAACAACAGTTGCTCTAAGAGAACTTTCAAGAATACCAACAACATCGAGAGTGGTGACACTAGCAGGAACAATTGTATTTCCCGAGACACAAGTATTTAAAGGACCTACACAAACACTTGCCACAGCCTTTCCCATAGCTTCGGCGGTAAAGCTAACGCTGATAGCTACAGTACTATACATGCAGCTCAAAGCACTAAGAACTTGACGAGACTTGCAACAACACTTACCTGAGTACTTAAATACACTTACTCACTATCTCCATGTTAATGGATATCAACTCTTTACAGCTGAAAGCCTAGCCATTTATGGTGGAGGAGGTCAGACTTATCAAAGTGGAATAGCAGGTGGTTGTATGAGGAGTTATCTAAGTTCTAACTAGATATATATGTCCTAGCTGATGATAGAATTGTTGATTCTATTAAATGCAATGCTATGGTGCTTCTGATAGAGTATGTGGTTTTTGTAAGTGGTGCTCTCATTGAAGTGTCTGGGAATAGTGATGCTAGTGC
>JAPWUB010000013.1 GCA_028275745.1 Desulfurococcales archaeon
AATAACCTCTATAACGTATATTGGCGGGAGCTCTAGTACAAACCTCCAAACACTTGGAAGGGCGTATATCCTAGCCAAGGCTCTTGATCTGCAGTCCTTGCATACAACCACCTTTACCCTCTCAATGACTATGTTTGGGAAGTAGTCCTTGAGCGTGTAGACAATGTCTTTCAATAGCTCCTCCAGTTCAGCGCTGTAAACATATGTTCTCCTCTTAGCCAAGTGAAAGACCCTCTTATGGAGGTACCCTCTCATCAGGCTTATTGAAGTATTCTACAGCCGTCTTTACAGCAATCTTTATAGCCTTGACTGCAAGATCTATGCTCATACTTGGTGGAATCCCTATCGATAGATCTCTTCTGTTGACAGCGTCTTCAGGGGGTAGGGGAATATGTATGAATCCAGCTCTCTTCGGAATTCCAAACCTTGCCGAATTGTGTAGAGATAGATACATGATGTAGTTGCATAGGTAGGTGCCAGCACTATTCGAGATTGTTGCTGGTATGCCAGATTCCCTCAACTTCCTAACAATAGCCTTTATCGGTAGTGTTGAGAAGTATGCTG
The DNA here is from genome assembly GCA_028275745.1 of Desulfurococcales archaeon. Taxonomy (GTDB): domain Archaea; phylum Thermoproteota; class Thermoprotei_A; order Sulfolobales; family Ignisphaeraceae; genus Ignisphaera. The sequence continues at coordinate 565 of JAPWUB010000013.1, forward strand.
GAGGACCTTGAGGATCTATAGGCTCATCAATGGGCTGGTAACCATCGTTATCAGGGATTCTAGAATCCATAATGTTTATCGCAACCCTCTCAACAGCTATAAAGCTTGCTCCAGGCCTAAGACCCAAAGCAATGTGGATGTCCGGCTTGTACTCGTTGAAGAGCTTCTCCAATAATTCGCGAGCGCGTTTAAAGGATACTGGAAGAATAGCGTAGAAAGTATCTATGTTAATATCCTCAGCTAGAACATCCTTAGCAACCCTCTCTGCAACAATGGCTGAAGGATTAACCTTGTAGTCTCCAAAAGGTTCAAAACCAGTTATCAGGATTTTCATTGTTGATGCACCGAGAAGCTTTTGTAGTGGGGAAAGAATATATGTTGCAAGCGTCTAGAGATCTTTAGCGGGTTACACAGGTTTGAGTATTGAGGAGTGCGATGCCTATACCCCGATATGCATTCTACAGCCGAGGAACTGTCCCAGGCACAAACCAATATTATTGTATGGAGTCTCAATTGTTGAGTTACTGAGGTTAGAGCCCATAGTAGCCAACGCTATATGTACGAGCTGTAGTGAGCTTGTCAAGGAGCTTAGAGATGCACTGAGCAGGCTTGGTTCTATGGTTGCTGAGGAATGGAGGTACCACATATTTAACGAGAATGACGAGATGCTGTGCTTCAACATAGCCTCACTTCCTCAAGGAGTTAGACAGGCGATTGAGGCTATGGATAGGAGCAGGCAAGGAGCTCTCAACAGCTCAGCAAAGTCTTCACTACTAAGCTACTTCAATTGGTTGAGGGGTGCTCTAGAAGGGTTTAAGGCGGTTAAGGGTATTGCATACCTAAGCAGTGTTAGAGCAGTTGATGTGGATATTAGGGAAGAGGATAAAGAGTTTCAGATACTGGTAAACAGGGCTTCAAACATTGTTTGGAGTGTTTTGAACAGTGTTAGGGTTTGGAGGATTGTTGTTGGGAATATAGGTGTAGATGAGGGGCTTAGGAGGGAAGCTGAATGGCTTCTCAACACCATGTACTCTAAGGGTTTAGGAGCAGAGCCTCCATGGCTAACCTATAGAAGTCATAGCGGCTACTTAACAGCTGTTCAAGCCATTGCAGAAACAATTAGAGTAGTTAATGTGGTTAGCAGAGGAAGTGAATCGATAAACCCTCTGGATCATAGATGGAGAAGGGAGCTTGCAAGAATATTCACAGAGGTCTTCCACAAAGAGGCAACTGTTTTAGAGAAGCAACTAGATGCCTTAGTATACCGATTGTCGGCAGAGCCAATATTTAGAAAAATTATTGGCCCACCTCCTGAGGATGCCTTGAAAGCAATTATTGAGGAAGACTTGGTAGAGGCATTCACAGCAGTTTTGGGAGGGTGGTGGGAGCTATTTGCAGAACCTGAGAAAGCTGTTGAGATCTTCAAGAGGATTGTCGAAGAGCTTGAGAGGCTTGGCTATGGCTATAAGGCAAGGATTTACGCAAAGAACTACAGGTATGGCTCAAAGATTCAAATACTGGTTGAAGTTCCAAGCATTCTAGCACTAAACTACGTAGAGCAAGTTATGCACATTATTAAGGCCTCTGCAGAAGAAGCAAGACTGAAAAACTATAGACTGTTACTGAAACCAGTTAAACTCAGCACACACCTAGCATCATCAAAATCTCAAACCCTAGAACCATACATCCTGATAACCACAACATAGGCGCGTGAAGTACAGCGCTAGAACATACTAAATGTGATAGAGACTTGATTTTAGGGAGTATAATTATTGGTGAGCGGCTGATTACTACTACTACAAAGATTTTGTAAATGCAAAGCCCAGGTTCTAGGATCAGGAATATATTTAAGGTTCTGCTTTACATAGTTCAGTAAGAGGTGATTGTGGTGGCTCAGCAACCTGGTAGTGTTAGTGAGGATGAGAGGCTATGGGCTTTAATAGCATGGCTTCTATCGATAGTTGGTGCAGTGCTTGTGTTGGTACTCAAGCCTGGCTATAGGTATGCTAAGTACTGGGCATACCTATCGATATCGTTCTTCATAGTGCTCATAGTCGCAATGTTTGTAGGCCGGGTTCTTGCGTTTATACCATTCATAGGCTGGTTTTTCCTAGCGTTGATAGAGCTGGGACTGGTGATTACATGGATTATCGGCATTGTTAGGGTTCTCCAAATAACTTTGTGGAAACCTCCAATTGTGTACGACATAGCCAAGATGATTGGAATAGAAAGCTTGTAGTCAACACATCTAGTTCCAGCAGTTTAACGCTAGTTATCGAGTTTTCGATGCTAAAGCTTTTTATCCTTGTCCTACGCTCTAACCAAATCTAAAAAACTATGGCTGTTTAGGTGTTTCTAGCAGTGTCTCTGGATCTAAAGATCTATAGGCTTGGTGTTGAAAGTCCTGGGTATACAGCTATTGATGTGACTGAGCATGTTAGGAGAGTTGTTAGTGAGTCTGGCATGTTAAATGGGTTAGTGCTTGTCTACAGCAAGGATGTTGGGTGTGCAGTTATTGAGATAGAGTATGAGCCTGGATTGCTAGCTGATTTAGAGGAGCTCCTCAAGAGGATTGGGTGCCTAGATACAAAGCTTTGCGATGCTGTCTTAGGCAAGGAGGTGCAGGTGCTTGTTGTTAATGGTGAGCTCTTCTTGGGTCAGTTTAAGAGGGTTGTACTAGTTGATGTATCTAGGGTTGCTGGAGAGAAGGAATTGGTGGTAGCTCTTGAGGGTGAGTTCAAGAGTAGTTGAGGTAAAGACCTTTGGGCCCTTAGAGCTTCATCCAGTAACACAAATTGTTGAGAATATTGTTAGGGGGAGCTGCTCTGGAGAAGGCATTGCATGGATATCTGTAGAAGGTGCAACACCAGCTCTTCTAATCCTTGAGAAAGGCTCTGAAAAGATGTTCATAGAGTACATAACGAAGCTTGTGCCAATATCTGGGTGGAGGCATGGAAACGCCTATGCACACCTCACATCAACCCTTGTAGGCACAACACTGGCGATACCAATTATTGAAGGAAAGCTTGCACTGAAGCCAAATCAGGAGCTATACCTCCTGGAAACAAGGTTTGTATACAACCACACACGCAGACTACTCATACAGGTGCACTGTAAGAGCTAGACACAAACGCTTACTTACATCACCAAATAACTAGGTACAAAAAGTGCAATTACTCGAGCAGTTGTTGATGATGTGAAAAGTTTGTGGCTGTTACTCCTCTAGTTCTTCACCCTCCTCCTCAAATACTGTTTCTTCGGCTTCCTTTTCTTCACGCTTTAATACCACTATCCTTCCATTTCTTCCCAAGCTAAGCTCTACCTTACCCCGGAACTCCTTTGCGTATGCATTCTCTATCCTTATAACATCCCCTGGCTTAACAAGGTTTACCTGATCCCTCCACAAGTTGAGGGTTATAGATCCAGTCTCATCCTCAACAACAGCCTGAGCAACAGATGCCTCACCATACTTTGTGGAAACCTTTCTAGGCTTACCAACACTCACTACACGAACAGTTATGGTTATATTGTTCATCCCAGGCTTAATATCCTTGACCTGCAAGGCTCAGAGACACCAAAAATGTGTAGCTATTGAGGAGCTATATTATCTGTGCAGCCCATGAAAGTGTATCTACTTAAGTGGATTGCCAAACATGTTGAGGTATGCTATCTCCTCCAAGCTCTTCCTAGGTTTTGGAGCTGGCGATTCATCAGGATAGCCAATAGCTAGTAGCGCCACTGGTATGTAACTGCTTGGAAGGTTCAAGATCTTCTGTATATCCTCTACATTCCTAAGAGTCTGGATCCATACAGTACCTAGCCCAAGTGCATGTGCAGCAAGCATTATGTACATGGTTGCATTGGCGCAGTCAACCATGTAGGAATCCGGAGAGGTATCCTTATTGCAAGCAACAACGATTCCCATTGGAGCTTCCTCCAATGGGTATGCCCACCTATGAATCTTGGCAAGCCTAGCCTTAATCTCTGGATCTGCAACAACTATGAATACCCATGGCTGTCTATTTCCAGCACTAGGAGCAAACCTAGCAACATCAAGAATCCTCTTAATTAGCTCCATTGACACAGGCTCCTTCTTATACCTCCTAATGCTCCTCCTAGTTAGCAGGAACTCTATGAGTATATCCTTAAGCGTTTCCCTATCCAAAGAAGGCTTTGCAGACATAATGAAAGCCCAAATAGCTATATCTAAAGCAATACCTAAAAAGCTTTATGTTTAGGTAATGATGTACCCGATTTTTGACTTTTCAACACACTTGTGAGCCATTTACATGAAGATGCAAATTCTTAGATGCATAACACACCTTTAAACCTCATCAAATAGCTCTACAATATTTACATGACAGCAAATATTATGTGCTACGGGTGTACGCAACCTCTTAAAACTCTTGCCACAAAATAGGCATACCAGCAAACCTTTATACTACTTAAGAGCTTCAACGATTTTCTCAGCCTTCGAAATGGTGAACCTTGCTCTAGATAGCGTCTAAATCAGCTAACTAACGAGCTGATGACCTGAGGATCTTATCCTTATCCCTACCCCTAACAGCCGCAGACTCTGATAGGCTTTGCAAAAAGGTTATTTTGTAGGTTACATGGGTTATGATACTTAGAGACTTTATATCTCGAAGCATGTTGCTATATACCTTCTTTTACCTTCATCTGTTGTAGGGGCATGACTTAATTTAAGTAAAGCTTTATAAACATGAGTTGCGATACCAAGTAAAGGTTTCTAGATAAAGACTTAGTAATCTTTTTGCTTACTGCTCGATCTGTAGGGAGGGGTAGGTCTAGAGGAGGTTAGTAATGATTCGTGACTAGGCTAATGCGGTGGACCTTACTTCAAAGCTGTAGCTTCCAGATCCAACCTCTATCACTACCTCATTATCCTCTTCCTTAACTGAGATAACTCCTTCTACTGGTGCTACTATTCCTTCTCTCCATATAACCTTTCCACTCTCAGCAACCTCAACACTCTTCCCCATCTTAGGTAAGTGCACTTCCGCTACTGAGTTTACAGGCACCTCTACTACTAGCTTGAATCTCTCCCCTTCATTAACCCATGTGACGTGCACCATCCCCCTGACTGTATATATCTTTGCAGATGCGTGACTCAACCCCTTAATTATGGGTGGCTTCACTATAAACCTCTTGAACCCCGGTTCAGCTACTTGTATGCCTACCAACCACTTGTAGAACCAGGCATCTATACTTCCAAACATGTGGTGGTTATGAGAGTTCATTCCACTACCTGTTAGCTTCTCCCATCTCTCCCAAAGCGTTGTTGCACCCTCCTTAATCCAGTAGCCAAAGCTTGGGTATGTATTCTGCGTAACTGCTTCATATGCTAGCTGTAGATAGCCGTACCTAGCAAGAGCTTCTGGAACATACTTAGCCCCTAGTATACCAACATTTAGGTGCTTATCCCAATCAATCTCAACACTGCGAGCAAGGGCCTCAGCAGTATCTCTTGTCCTTTCCTGAGGAACAAGATCCTCTACAAGGGGTAGTGCTAAACATGTTTGTGAACCTCCAAACCTTGGTGAACCTAGGTGTAGCTGTATCCCTGCAGGTGATGTGTATGTCGAGAAGTAGCCAGGCACCTTAAGCCCGTGGAACTCTACCTCGCGCAGGAAAGTCTTGTTAAATGCTTCGCCTATTTCCCTAACCTTCTCCTCAAAGTATTTGACGTCCTCCAGCCTTCCAAGAACCCTTGCCATGTTGCTCAAAATCTTAGCGTCTCTGTAAAGTATCCACGTAGCTATGATCTCGATTGGGCAGTCCTGAATGTTGAACACTCTTCCAGGCGGAACCCAGTCCCCATACTTACCAAAGTACAGCACACCATTCTTTGTCTTGGAGTAGAGGTAGCTCCACCACCTCTTAGCGTAGTCGTAAACCTTTTCAATAATCCTTCTATCCCCGTAGTACATGTAGAGCATCCACGGTATGTAGATGAATGCTGTTCCCCATGCAGGATCGGCTGGGTACGTGTTCCAGTATGGCGGCACGGTATCGGGTATGGATCCATCCTCCTTCTGAGAATCGATTATATCCTGCACTATCTTCTCATAGTATCTAACCATGTTGAAGTTAAGCATTGCTGAGTCTGATGATAACCATGCATCTCCTAACCAACCCATCCTCTCATCTCTCTGAGGACAGTCAGTCTGCACACCATTCGTCAAGTTCCCTTTAAGGCTCCATACAACGAGCCTATGGATGTCATTAATGAGCTTGTTAGATGTTACTATAGAGCCTATGGGCTCTAGATCAGCGTGAGTAACTAGAGCCTCTATATCGTCTAGGGATGGGGGAGCCATATAACCTGAAGCTGTGCTCACCTCAGCATACCTGAAACCGTGGTATGTGAACCTCGGCTCAAGAACCTCTACTCCACTGCCTCTAAGAATGAATACATCAGTTGCTTCAGCACCTCTAAGGTTCTTGGTGTTTATGGTTCCATCAGGGTTTAATACCTCTGCATATCTTATCCTAACCTCTGTTCCTGGAGCACCTCTAACCCTTAGCCTAACCCAACCAGTTATATTCTGTCCAAAATCGAATACGTATACACCTGGTCTAGGGCTATAGACTTCTCTAGGCTTTAGAGTAGCCATAACCTTTGTTGCAGGGATTGTTGCTGTAGACCTTAGAACACCTCCAGGAGGATCGACAACTACACAAGGCTTCCAGTTAGTATCGTCAAAGCCTGGCATGTCCCATCCAATAGGCTCTAGCCTAAAGTCATATCTAAAGCCGTTGTAAATATCATCGTTTGTTATAGGTCCTTTCTCTAGGCATCTCCACGTTTCATCACTATAAACCTCTACAACCCTATCATCAGATAGTTTAATCCTTAGCAGTAGGAATAGCTTTGGCTCTCCATAGTACTTTACGCCAGGGAACTTCTGCCCATACCTTCCTCTACCAAGCATAACAGCAATAACGTTCTGCCCCCTCCTAACAATGTGCGTAACATCGTATACACTGTAGTAAACAGTCTTTGTGTACTCACTCCAAGGAGGATCAAGCGCCTTATCCCCTACCCTAGCACCATTGATTCTAAGCTCGTAGTAGCCTAAACCAGATACGTACACCCTTGCCTCAGCAACATCTCCATCAACATGGAATTCCTTCCTAAGCAGCTGACCACCACCAATCCACTTACCCCTCCACTCACTTGAATCCATCACAGCGGTTTCAAACCATGCAACATCGCTCCACGCACTTTCCCTACCCTTATCATCCCACCACTTAACCCTCCAGAAATACCTAGTAAAACTCTTCAGCGGAGATCCATTGTATTCAACAACATTCTCATCAGACTCAACAACACCACTATCCCAAACATCACCAACACCCTTCAAAGCATTCTCTAAAGAGCTAGCAACAATAATTCTGTAAGCTTTTTGCCTTCTACCTCTCTCACTATGAATAGGAATCCAGGAAAACCTAGGCCTAGGCTCATCAACTCCCAGAGGATTTACTACAAACTCAACCCTAAGATCCTCAGTCCTCAGCATCCAGAAACACCAAATTACTATTTTGCAAGACGGAACTTTATATACTTAATACGTGAAGCATCAACCTTGAAGCGCTTAAAGAGGGACCCGAAGATTGTGTGGTAGAAGCACCTCATTGTATTATGCACCGAAAAGAAGAGCCTGATATGGGAGTGCACAATTTGTCTTTGTTCAATGGCTCCATTACTTAGTACTTCCACTGTACTATTCTACTGAAAGTGAAGCTGTGATAGTTTCGTTTTTCATGCACACCGCCCGTACATTGTAGTTATTGCGGTGGTACAGAACTTGTTGAGTATCTTGCTGTTGTAACGCTTTAAATACCCTACCTATAGCTGGGAATGGGCAGAATAGTTTCGGTAACCCGCCCGTGATATGCCATGCTTGTGTGTAGGCCTGGGAAAAACCATGTTTTATGCAGGGGCTCTGAAAGTGGTTTGAGGGCTTTTGAGAAGCTGGTCATATTTTTGACCAGGTTTCTAAGCGAATGGCTGGAGGTTAGATCCCAGAATGGGTTGCTAACTATAAGTAGGTGTACAGTGAATTTCTCCTCCACCACCAAGCTCAAGAAGGTATGTGTAGATGTGGAGAAGGCTAAGGCAATACACATAGAGCCGTACAGAATAGCAGTAGATGAATCAGGAGTAGCTGTAGTAACAGTACTTGTAAAGAAATACATCGTAGAGAAAACCATAGGTATGGAGTAGAGATAGAGAAATAGGTTCTCCAACTCCAAGTAGTTATTGCCTATACCTTAAAATAATCATTTAGTTAAATCATTGCTTTACTTAGTTATGCATGTATTCCTTGTTTGCGGTTTTCTTTGCCGAGGTTCTATTGCTATGTCTCTAGAATTATTGCTTTACAGGCTTGTTTTGAGGGTTTTAGTGTTCGAAAGGCTTTAATGCTCGGAGTTGCTGTAGCTATGGCTATGACTCTTTTTATCTCGTTTTCGGCTTCTCATAGTCATTACTATGGGTGTTTGCTATGCCTTAGTGCAGCTTCTTTACATTGCTACTGCTTTACTAATTCCTCTGAATCCTCATCTTCCTTATGCTCTCTATGACTCTCCCAACATAGTCAAGAGTATCACAAGACCTCCTAATTCTTGGGAAAAGCATGTTGACAAGGTTTTTGGAGAGGTTCTCAGGGTTTTGGAGCGTAGAGGCAGAGCTGGAGGTTCTTAATAGCAGTGTCGTGAACGCGTTTAACGTTTGTAACGTGTTTAAGTGCCTGGTTATTGTCTTTAAAGGTCTTATAGATGTGCTTTGCGTGAATGAGATCAGGGCTGTTATAGCCAATGGGTTGGGGCACTTTATGGCAGAGAGCAAGGCTGTGCTCTATCTGCAAGTAGCTCTGGGGTTCCTTGATGCTTGTAGGCATCTATCCTACGTATCTACTACTCTACATGATACAGTAGCCTCAGCTGCTATAGCAGCTATAGCGATTCTAGCACTTGCAGCACTACTAGATATGAGCATTACAAAGCTGAAAGAGTACTTAGCAGATATCATCGCAGTCGAGTTAACATAACTCTCACTCATTGCAACTCTTGAGAGATTCAGGAGCTTAGAGTCATCAGCGAAGCAAAACGTGGAGTGGAGGATGCTGAATGCTACATTAAACGTATTGTTGCCTCAACCATCACTGGATAAGAGGCTACTACTAGCTAGCCAAGAAGCGCTTCATAGAACTTGGAGAATCAATGCACAGCACTACCCTTAATTACACCTACTACCACTGGTACAACACATTTACACACCTCTACCAGGTATTTACCATAAGCACCACTATATATTATAGTGCATGGAGCTGGGACTGCAAAAAGTTTAGAGGCAGTGTCGAGTAACATAACCCTTGCCTTTACAAGCAACATGATAGGGTCTCTGTAGTGAGAGGTTGTTCAGGAGCATGATTGTTGAGGAGGATGCATACATCCATTAGTAGCACAGTTTGTGATATCATCAATGTGTTCTCTCAATACGTATCCTAGTGCAGAAATATTTCAAGGTATTTACTCTAAAATTATGAAGATGCAATATCTTCTAATAGGAAAGATTTATATAGGAGCTTTTGTAATCTTAGAGATGGTGTATAATTTGGAGCTCAGGTTTTCGACTGGTATATGGGTCTTTGGTCCAGGTGTAGAGAGGTTTGCACCAGCTGGGTATAAGCCTGCTAAGGATATTGTGAAGCTGATTGAAGAGGCGTCAACTGTTGCTGGGCTTTTGGGTTTAGAGTTTCACTACCCTACAGAGGTTAATGAGGGGAATGTGAGGGTTGTTAAGGATGCTCTTTCCACTACAAAGCTTAAGGCTGTTGCCATAGCTCCTGTACTCTCTCAAGAGGCTCAATGGGCTAGAGGAGCTCTTTCAGCTCTTGATGAGGATACTAGGAGGAGGGCTGTAGAGAGGTGTAAAAAAGCTACGGACATTGCCAGAGAGCTTGGCGCAGAGATACTCATTATATGGCCTGGTAGAGAGGGCTTTGATTTCCCATTCACAACAGATTATCAAAAGCTTTGGAACAACTATGTAAACTCGATTAAGGAGGTTTCTGAGTATGCACATGATCTGAAGGTTGCTATTGAGTATAAGCCTGAGGATCCATCGAGCTACCTCATTCACGGATCCGCAGGAAGGGTTCTGGCAACAATACTTGAGCTTAGGCAGTATGGGGTAAGGAATGTTGGGATAAATGTTGAGTTTGCTCACGCAAAGCTTGCAAGGGAGTGGGTTCCAGAAACAATAGTGCTTATATCCAGGTATAATGCGCTTTATCACCTCCACCTAAATGACATATTCACGCATGTAGACCTAGACCTATTCCCAGCAAGCGTAAACCTGCTTGAGTACCTAGAGCTCCTATACTGGCTAAACAAGGTAGGGTACAGTGGGTGGCTAGGGCTAGACCTATTCCCACGATACCTCAATGCAGCTGAAATGGTTCAGCAAAGTATAGAAAACATAAAGACTCTATACGCAAAGCTTGAGAAGGTTGGCTGGAGCAAGATAGAGGAGGTAATAAAGAAGAACTCACCAATAGAGGCACAGAAACTGATAAGAGAGCTCATAATCTAATGTACATTTGCGCATTAACACAGCACTCTTTTCATAACACGATAAATCTTCCTTAGTGCTCTTCTACCTCTTTTTAGCAGGTGAAGTACTGCGTTGAGAAATATGTAGAGGGGGCTCTCTTTATAGTGTTAACATTAATAGTTCTCCTAGCATCATTCCTATACGTATCCATACCTCTTCATGAGGTGCAAGCAGAGATACAACATAATGTTTTTCAAGTGATATCATTTTGTGGAGCTTGAGTGGATTAGAGTCTACATCTAGTGGACAGGCTACTTCTTTCTAGCAACTATCTCTAGGACGCCATTCCTATAAGAGACATTGATGCTGTTAGCCTCTACATCAGTTGGTAGCTCAACTACTCTTCTAAACCTCTTACCAGGCTTGAAAGCCTCTAGAAACAGCCTCTTACTATCCATGGCAACTACGTGTATGTCCTTCTCACTGAATCCCGGAGCCTCTGCAACAACTCTCACAAAATCTCCCTCATCATAGATGTCAACTATAGGTTCTTCGTCCTCGCCCCTAGCAGAACTCTCCAAAGATGTGCCTTCTCCGCCAAGCTCATAGATCTTGGGCTGTCCATCAGGTCCTAACTCTACTACAAATCCTCGTACCATTCTTCTCTCCTCATCATTCTCAGCACTCTCTAGAAAGTCTCTAAACTCCTTCATAAACTCGCTAAGTATCCTATCAATCAGCCTTCTAGTCCTCTCATAAAACTCGTCCCAATCCTCATCCATGATCTGAGACCTCAACCTAAAATAGTCTGAGAAGGGTTTTAAGTTTAGCGACTAGAAATAGTGCTCAAGGCTTCTCCTCACTAACAGCAATAACCTCGTCAACGCTGTGTATTACTCCACCCATACTCTCAACAATGCTTCTAACCTTAGAGAAGTCTATATCCGTACCCTCTATAACAACTGTAAGCGTCAAGGTCTCAACATCAACCTCATTAACCTTGATACTAACTGTGCGTATACCAGGTAGAGAAGCGAGTTTCTCTGCTAATTCAACAATTGTTGAACCCTTAATCGTTTTGAGAACGTCTAGAACAAGCTTTGTTATAGCCATTTTAAGGTTCTCACCTATGTGAAGCACATTCATGTGTTGTCAGGTTTTAAAGTATTGATGCCGAGTTAAGGTGCTTGTAATGATGTGGAACGTTCCAGTACCAATATTAGATCCTGTAAATGGTAGAGCCTCTAGGTAGGAGACTATGGGTGGTAAGCTTCACCCAAAGCTTTTAGAAAGGTACGTGTTTACAAGAGTTGGTATCAGGGATCCAGCAGTTGTTGTTGGTCCTGGTATAGGTGAGGATGCAGCAATAGTTGATCTTGGTGATGGAAGGGTTCTAGTAGCTCATGTAGACCCCATAACAGGCGCTGTTGAGCATCTTGGGTGGCTAGCTGTTCACGTAGCGTGCAACGATATTGCTGTTAGAGGTGCTAAGCCTAGGTGGCTACTCTCAGTTCTTTACCTACCTGAGAAAGCTGGTGAAGAGCTAATTGATAAGATTACTGCTCAAATTGATGAAGCAGCTAAAGAGGTTGAGGCAATGGTTGTTGGCGGACACACAGAGTTTACTCCAGGACTAGACAGGCCCTTGATATCTATGACAGCTATAGGCGTTGCTGATAGGGGTAGAATCGTGACAACATCTGGTGCTAGAGCAGGTGATGTGGTTATAATGACTAAGACTGTTGCTGTTGAGGGAACAGCTATTTTAGCAACAGACTTTAGGGATGCTCTCCTAAGGCATGGAGTACCTCTAGAGGTTATTGAGCGTGGCAAAAGATTTCTGAAGCTTGTAAGCGTTGTTAAGGAGGCTCTACTACTAGCTGAAAAGGGTTTGGCAACATCTATGCATGACCCTACTGAAGGTGGGTTAATAGGTGGTTTAGCAGAGATTGCTTACGCATCTAAGAAGACTATAGCTGTTTACGAGGAGAGGATACCGGTAGCTGAGGAAACAGCTGTAATGACTAGAGCCCTTGGTTTAGACCCCCTAAAACTGATAAGCTCTGGTGTACTCATAGCGACAGTTCCGAAGGACAAGGCTTTAGAGGCTGTAGAGATTCTTAGGAGAGGTGGTGTAAACGCTGCTGTAATAGGTGAGGTTAGGGAGTACACAGGACATCTAGTAGTTGTTCACAGAAGGGGTGGCGTTGTTGAGGAGATTGACGAGCCATACGTTAAGGATGAGCTTACCAATGTGTGGGAGAGGTATGCACACTAACCACGCTAAGCACATACCTAGCGGAGACTGCTTGAGGCACCCTATGGGGATAGAGCAATTATTTACAAATCCTTCGCATCTAGGAGGCGCGGAGCATCCATAGGCGTAAACCTCTTCCCATCAGCAAAGACCTGCAACTCTAACTAAATCAATATCTGCACTGCTTACAGAACCCCTTAGACTCAGAGATGTTGAGAAATTTGAGAGAAGCTATATGGAGAGCTACGGATTAAGGATCTACATCTATACATAGCATCAAAGATTTTAATGCATACCACCATAGAATAGATGTTGAGGCAACACATCAAGCTGATTCCCTAGCAGAGCCAGATGCAGTGAAGAGAGTTTTGAAGACAATGTTAGCAGTGCTTGAAAACACATTAAAAGAATCTGGCGAAGTAATTACATGTTGGTCGCTGTGATGAGCTTGCGTTGCGCTGAACATGTGATGACACGTGTCTACCCACTGAGTAAATACACATCAATCACTTCTTGCACTATTCAATTTAAAGTATATAAACCCTTTCAAGGCATTGACATGTATTGGTATTGGGTGAGATATGTGTGTTTCTTGAGAAGGTATTTGGAGGGCTTAGCCATACTCTTAACCATAGCTCTGCTACTCCCACTATACGCACATATCTCTCTAGCTCTAGAACCATCAACATTCACAGGAACTGATCTGCAAACACAACCACGAACACAAGCTCCTCAAAGCAGTGCCTACAAGTTTGTTACCCTAGCCTTGCCTGTGAAGCTTCTTAGAAACCTTGTTGGAGCATCAATAAAATCTATTGTTGCATCGCCATGCTATGACGACGCCATTGTTATTGTTCCCTATGTACTGCCTAAGAGGTTTATGAGAAGCTTCATGTCATCGCTAAACGCTACAGTTCTACTACCAGATTTTGGTGACGGTGTTCTAACAGAGGATGATGTGCTAATACTTGAAGTGCCCATACCAATAGGTAGAGCTGTGAGTGCTAGGTGTGGATGGGCTGTTCATGCAGCTAAATCTGGTTTGAGGGAGAGGTACCTGATAACACTTGGTCAAGGAATGCAGGTAGCTACTGAGAAGGGTTTAGAAGCTCTTCAGAACCCCATAACCATAGCAATATACTTCGACAAGAACCAAAGCAGAAGGTCGCTGATATGCGACATACCATTCGATGTAGAGGCATTGAAAACGCTTAGCAAAGCGCTTGGCGTACAGCCACCAGAGCAACCAAGATTGGTACACGACTTCAACGCTACGGAGATTATAGAGGCTGAAAACGTGTTGAATAACTGGCTCAAGAACATAAGGAGCAAAGCGATTGCAGAAGCAAACAACATTGCTAGAACACTTACAGCTACTTATGAGCGAAGAGCAGGATTCGTATATGATCCACTAAGCGATAGGATTGTAGCAGAGATAGAGTCTAAAGAACTTGAGAAAGCAGCTTACCAGCAGTTAAAGGATGTGTACCCACAGGCATACCTAATAGATGGTGGAGGTGGACCAACGCAATTCTATGACTTTACACTAATAATACAGCATGGGACAAAAGTTAGCTACTCCACAAAAAATGTTTACCTAGGCTACAACATATACAGCGCAACAATATATGTACGAGCAAACTCAACAACCACATCAACAGCATACCTAGGCATAGATGTACGCATAATTGACACAGATACAAAGTCTGTAGTATGGAGCAATAGCTATAGCTATAACCTAGGACCACAACCACAAGATATCTACATCTACCCATCAATACCATTCGACACAGCAAGAAGATTCAACATAACAATAACGTTTAGGTGGAGTGGAGGAGTGCAACCCTACATCATACACTCCACACTCAAATTCATTAAGGTATGGGATAAGATGCCGATACAGCAAACTGTTAAAGGGCGTCAGATACTCTCAGTAGGAATAGCGGCGTTAAGAGATCCATGGTCAGGTGCACTTCCTTCAAGTTGTCAAAGAGCTAAGGCATCTGATATGTTAGATAAGTCGGTGTATGGCTTAACTACGATGAGACAAGGAATAATAATAACCTCACCAATAACAACAATATCATTTAGTGCATCCCTTCTGAATGGGCTCTTCTACGACCCATTGAATAAAACAAGTCCAGTACTATACATAGATATATGCATTAGAAACCCCTATAGCAACAGTGTAAGCGGCACAGTAAATATCAAGGTTGATGGAGTTACATATGCTTCACAAAGCCTAACTGTATATCCATTGCCTTCCTTTGGCTATGCAGGTTTTACATTGCTTCTCAATGCAAACCCTGTAAAAGGTCATGGACACATAATTACAATTGAGCATAACTTCCCATCCAATGTAGAGCTCTACATAGATGCTGTACTAGAGTACCAATATGCTCCAGAAGTATGGAAAGAAACAAGCTATTATACATGGTTCATGGATTCTACAGCCTGGTTTAAGCTTTACCTACCACAACATGCCCCCACAGCAACTATATATGAGTCTGCTCTTGCTATACAGACTCGCGCATTCTCAGATAGGCAGGCCTATCAATCCTTTGGTGTAAGGTATTTAGTAACATCAGAGAATATTAGTAATGTTGATGTTCGAGGAGTCACATTAGCTATTAAGCCTACCTCAAGATATCCTGAAAGCCTGCCAACATGTAACATCATTTATGCTAAGGGGGCTCAATATGAGCAATATATAGGGTTAGCGACAACACTTGCAGGTTTAGCGTCAACAGGTGTTGAAATAGCTACACTTGTTGGACTGACAATTCCAGAACCTATCTCTAAGGGTCTCACCATATTAGGATTGATACTTTCACTCTTATCAGTATCTAAAGAATCCAAGACTGTGACTCAATCCTCTGATGGATTCTATGTATGTACGTGGAGTGCTGGCATAAATTCATATAAAACAATTGAGATAGAAATGATTGTTACATATAAGCAAATAGTACCTGACACAACATATAGCATTAAGCTCATTGCAAATGATGTATGGGCCCTAAAGCCTATAACAATTAGCATACCAATGTACTCAGATACGCAAATAAGGAATTCATATGATGAAGTATATCCTGGGTTCTATGGCAGGGATCCAGTAAGGGATATGATCTATTCGTAGAGGCTGAGAAATATGGTTAAATTAAATCAATATTTTTTAACATTTTTAATTGTGGCAGTCATTATCTTGGCTATTAACTATGGTGTTGCGCTTAGTATGCACATTATTATTGCTAGGATTAGCGATGTTGGTAGCTATAGAGTTGGTTATGTTGCTCTTCTTGTAGGGATCCCTACACTGATTATTGTATTTGGTGAAGCTTTTATATACACCTTAATCTTTCGCTCAATAATTCTGGGAAGAGGTTTAGGTAATGCGCGTCTGGTTCTTAAGCATGTGTCTATGGCTTTGATCCCTATTCTTATACTGATTTGTCCGTACTTTGTTACTGGTGTTGGTGGTGTTGTAGCTGAGGATATGTTCTATGAGGCTACTGTTGCTATTGTAACTGTTTGGAGTGCTGTTCTAGCTCTATTCATATTCTTTGTATACCCAGTTTACATTCCATACACAAGCTTTGCTGTTGCAGTATGTCTCGATAGTAAGGGGCTTACATGCACATACAGATCTATGCATAGATTTAAACAGCTTATGCTTAACGTTATTGCCACAGCAATAGTAACATTCATTATACTATCATTGATAGCAAGAATTCTCAAAACTGTTGCACCAGAACTAGACGCACCACTACTCCCAATACCACAAACCTCGCCTTACCAGCCATGGAAATCTATGTGGGTTCAGCTACTTGGGGCTACACAACTAAGATACCTCAACCTTGTGCTTGATCCATTAAACTATATCCTCTTTGCGTACATCTTTAAGTGGCTTAGCAGAAGGAAGCTGAAACAGTTAATCTCTCCATAAATGCTTATGTTCTCTGTATTGATAAGGATTTTTTGGGTGCGCGTTTTTGAGGGGTGTTAGGCTTTCTGTTGAGTGGGTTGAGAAGGCTGAGGTGTTTTGAGAGAGGCTAGAAGGCATTTTGGTGAAGGTGTTTACTAGCTTGCTTGTTTTGAGGCTCATCAAGCTTCTGAGCTATACCTAAAGGCATTGCTAGTCTCCTTAACAGGCCTTCACCCCTACACACATGATTTGGGTGAGCTTCTAGTTGCTTTAGTTGCTGAGCTTTTAACACCTCATTACACTTTGGCTAGGTACTCTGGGAAAGGGGTTTACACCTATAACAGTACTAGAGCAAGTCTATGTATAGAGTCTTGTGAGAAGATAGTGTCTTGGGTGAAGAGCTTTGCAGATCCTTAAAGAGTTCGTAGCTGTAATGGGTAAGAGGGTTTCTGAGTATGAGAAGAGGTTTAGAGAGTTTATTGATGTGCTGTGTAGAAGTGGTTTGGCTGAGGAAATGTACTTGGTTGGTTCAAGGGCTAGAGGAGATAACATGCCTTCAAGCGATTTCGATATAGCTCTGGTTATAGATGATGATAGGGATCCAGTGGAGGTGGCAGTAAAGGCTAGGTTGTTAAGGAGAGAATCATTTCCACTAGATATAGTGGTGCTGAGGAGGAGTGAAGTGAGTGATAGAATCTATAGCGAGATGCTGAAGCACTCTAAGAAGCTTTGCTAACCATCTAAGCACACATCAAACCGAATTGCCTAAAACGCAATTGAATTCTTTAATAATTTGTTTCACGTACATGAAACAGCTATTCCAAGGTGTACCTAATAAAGCCTGAAAACACTATACAGTTCTTGGGTGAATCAAATGATGACTCAAAGCAAGGTTCTTGGAGTAGCTGTACTAGCCATACTACTAGCATCGATAATACCCATAGCAATACCTGTAACAGGCGAGCAACAGGATAGCCAAGCATATGCAGTGCTTTTGGTTAGGGCTAGGGTTCTCTATACTATGCTTAATAGGAGTTTGGGTTTGAATATATCGGCAGAGCTTAGGAGTGAGATTCAGAAGCTTTTAGCAGTGAACATATCTGCTTTACCAGTTGATGAGCTTAGGGAGTGGGTAAACAACGCATCAAAACTTCTTGCAAAGGTTAATGAGGAGGTTAGAGTTGGTGGAAGAGCATACGCAGTAGGAATAGCATTGCAGAGGTATCTAAACGGGCTTACAAAGGCTTTGGAGGAAAGGCTTAGAAAGCTGAATATATCGATACCCGTTAACCTTACAAGGGCTAGGGACATTAGTGAGCTCAATAAGTTGCTGAGGAATGTTAGTGGTGTTGTAGAGGCTGAGAAGGTTCATAGATTTGTCAATGCATCGCTTGTTGTTGCTTTGAGGAATGCTGTTAAGAGTGTTAAGAGTGCTGAAGAAGCTCAGAAGCATCTGATGTTAGCTGAGAAAGCTATTAATGCAACTATTGAGAGGTTGAAGAAGCTCAATGCCTCGGAAGAGGCTATAGAGAGGCTACAGGTTGCTTTGGAGAAGGTTAGAGAGGCTAGAGAGATTCTTGCAAATGCTACTCAGGTAGCTAAGCAGAAGGCTAAGAGCATTGAGGATGCTTTGAGGGAGGCTCTTGAGAATAGAACTGCACAGCTATTGATGGATATTGAGAGTCGTGTGGAGGAGCTTAAGGAGCTTAGAGAGAACATAACTGATGTGAGAGCTAGGCAAGTTCTTGACCAAATTATTGACAGGCTTGAAGAGCTTAGAGAGAGGCTTGAAAATGCTTCTGTGGAGAACATTACTAGGTGGATGCCTGACCTAGGAGAGGTTAGGGGATGGCTAAAGAACATTGAGAGAACCATTAACGCATCGGTAACACCATTCATACCTATGTGGCTGCCTGGTAAAGGCATTGACAAAGCGTTTAACGAGATGATCGCCAAGGCTAAGGAGCTTCTGCAAGAGGTTAAGCAAATGCTTGCAGAAGTTAATAAGACTAGGGAGATGGTGTGCATAGCTATCTATTCACCTCAACCAATATGCAAAGCAATTATAGAGGGTAGAGCAGTCATAGACTCAGCAACGAAGCTTGTTGCAAAGGCGGAGGCTGAGATTAGCCTTGCTGAAAAGCTCTACGCTGAGGACAGGAAACTAGAAGCACTGACACTTGCAAACAGAGCTTATGCAGAGCTAAGTGTTGCTAAGGCGTGGCTAGAACCCATATACAACACTATTAAGAGAGCTACAACAACTACCACCACAACAACATCGCCATAAACACCTACACCAGCACAAGCACAGGCAGTAAGGATTAAGGAGGCAAAGCTGGAGAAGGTTTCATGCAGTATAGCAACATGTACCTACAGATTAACGCTAACTATTGAGAATGTGGGTAGCACTACCATCACAGTCAATAGCATAAGGCTTAACATTGCAGGCAGCTTCGAGAAAACTGTGAACGTTGTGATAGAGCCAGGTAAAGAAGTAACAATTACAGTAAATGTAGAGGCTTCGAGATTCACAAGCATAGAGACACCGGTGCATGTCACCATTGTGACATCACAAGGAGTAGTAACTGCTCAGGTACAGGTATAGTCGAGTTAAGCAAGTAAAGTTAAGGAATACAAAAACAAAAAGCTTTTTTCTCCTCCTTTTCACTCCTCACAGTTTAGTAAAGAGGTTGTTCTCGGTGATGCGCCTCGCACTAATACCGATCATGGCGTTGCTGGCATTACTACCAATTGCAGTAACCCATTATGTTCTTGCCCAGGGACCTATCCAGAGTGTGGAGATAAGAGTTAGTGAAGATGGTGTTGCTACAGTAACTCTTGTCGCTTCTGTTGATGCTGGGGTCACAGCTATTGAGCTACCTGTAGACCCAATTGCTGTAACCATAGATGTTAACTCTAGTGTTTCAGGTGTTGAGTGGATGCTTGAGGATGGATACCTATACATAGCCTCTCCAAGCCAGTCAACAGTAAAAGTAACTTACATAGCTAATGCAAGTGTTGAGAATGGTGTAATAACGTTGAGTGTAAGGACTAATGCAACTGTAAGGCTTGTTCTAGCACCAACAATACTCCTACTAACACTACCAGAGAACGTTGTTAGCACTACAACGCTTCCTGGAGGAGAGCTAGAAATCATATTCAGAGGACCAGCAACAATATCTTACACCATAGCACAGCCAATAACCACCACAACTATACCAACCACAATTACTAAGCTAAGCACAACCACATCTCCAAGCCTAACAACAGCATCATCTATGCTGGCAACCACAACGACTGCAACATCTAGTCTTACATCATTTACGATGTCTACTCCAAGTCCAGTAACTACACCAACAACTCAAACAACTTTACCTACGGCACCTACTACAACAACTCAACAAACTGCAACACCAACAATAGCTATTACCTCACCAACAACATTCACCCAAACTACACCAATAACACAAGTAACAAGCCCTAGCACCACAACAACTCAAGCATCACTCATCTCATTATCAACAATAGTAGCGATAGCCATTATAATAGCGATAATTGCTATTATTGCATTAGTCATTAGAAGAAGATAGAGCACAACATTACTCCACAAAAACTCTGTCCTCAAAACCCTAAACTTTTTCTGATGAGCATATTTAGCTACTGCAATACCCTAATCCATCTTCTTTGTGAATGACGCAACGATATAAATGATTTTTAAATGCTGCTTGTGAATTGCGAAATGTTTGGTTAGGTTCTTGAGTAGAGCAAGTTCAAGAGTGCTGGAGTTCATCATCGCATCGTATTCGCTTGCCATCTTTATAGATGTTGTTTTCTATCCTTATATCTATCCCTATAGCCCCTCAATAGCTAGTGCAAAGGGAGCTTTAGTATATTTGTGGGGAGTTGTGAGGATGTGGAGTGTAGCATTAGCTGTAGTTACCTGTTTAGCGCTTCATAGAGAGAATGTTGGTAGGCGGTTCAAGGATTTGATTAAGTTTTCTAGGAACAGCATTATTCTCTACCTATTATCGCCTCTCGTGGTCTACGCTGCTTTTGGTATTTACATAGCTGTTGCTATGCTTCTACATCTCTTCGACTTTAGCGCATATGTTGAGCTGTTGACTAGTAGTATTAGGAATGCAACTACAACAATGCTTGGCGCAGATGTTGAAAGACTTGCATGGATCTACGCATTAATGCAGATACCATTAGCATACATTTATGCAATCACTATAAACGCTTTTATTGCCTTGGGTGAGGAGATTGGTTGGAGAGGATACCTATACAAACTCCTAGGCAGTAAACCAAGCCTTAGAAACACAGCTATTATTGGTGCTGTGTGGAGTTTGTGGCATGCCTCTGCAACCCTGCTCATAGGATGGAACTACTACTATAATAGGTTTCTAGGAATCCTCCTCTTCACACTACTAAGCATAGCCACTACATATCCATTCCTAGAACTAACAAGCTTAGCAAATAGCGTATTACCAGCAGCATCACTTCACGGAACAATCAACGCTCTCTGGCCACTAACAGTAGCAGCGTCAAGGTTGCCTCCAAGCCAAAGAGAGGTTATACTAGGTCTAGGAGCGCTAGGCATAGCCACATGGAGCATAACATCACTATTAATAGCAGTACTCATGAAGGTGATTAGGTTGCAAACCCGTAAAACCAAGCATAATACTTATCCGCATCAAGATCTTAACAAATCTTAAGACAGCAAGCACAAAGCATTTCAATTCTTTTATGACAGTAAAAATAAGCTTTTTAAGCATGTACTTTACTTAAGTGGGTAATACTTCCTTAAAGGGGGTGGGGAGGATGATTTGGAGATCCTCATTAAAGATTGGTTTGATAATCGCTGTAGCAGTCTTAGTTGTATCGATGGCGGTATCGGCTTGGGCTTTGATCTCTACCCCCAATCCAAGACAATATGAAAAGCCTCCAGCTAATTATGAGTTGCCAATAAAAGTCCTACCCTCTCCCTCTAATGCCATTACCACGAAAGTGGACTTGAAGAAAGCTGTGGAGATCGTCAAGAGCGTCTGGGATGTACCAAGTCAAGAACCCCTTGCTAGGATACTTCAAGACAACATGGAAGGAAGGATCTATTGGAGCCTTACCTGGGTCTCTAACGGAACGGTAGCTGTTCACGCTCTGGTTGATGCAGATACAGGTGAAGTAGTCTTCGTGAGAGACTTCAGATACTCTTCTGCTAAGGTGGACAATATTGGGGATATGAAAGATGTGGTGGTATTGGCTAAGGAGATGCTCAAGAAGTTGGGGGTTAAAGAGGAGTTCCTTTCAGAACCATTTGTGAGAAGATATAAAGAGAATCGGGGTGGATTGCACGAAGACATTTTATATGATGTGGAGTGGAGACAGCTCTACAAAGGGTTACCAGTACTGGATGGGTATTTGGCTGTAACGATAAATCCTGAGTTAAAGAGGCCCATCGGATTTGTTGTGAAGTTGATTAATGTTAGGGAAGTTGATGTGAATCCGCGTATCTCTAGGGGTGAAGCGGTTAAGATTGCTGAAGAGTTCTTGAGGTCTAGGGGTTACAAACCTCTCAAAGTAATTGACATAGGCCTCGCCATCGGGAGGCCAAACTATTACTGGGAGGGAACCCCAAAGCCTATAGGAGCTCCAACACTCTTATGGGTCGTGAAATTCGAGGTAGCTATAGGCTCTTTGACAACACAAGCTGATGTGCAAATAGATGCTCACAGCGGAAAGGTTGTTGAGGGTGGTCTTTATCGCTAAAGCAACTATAACTGCTATCATGGTACTGCGAAAAGTGGGAGGTAGGGTATAACACTTCAAAAATTGTGATAAACCACATCATTTTCTATTTCTCATCCCATTCATAATCTCAGCCTTCTTGCAACACCTAATCAAGTACATTATAGCGTCTATGTCCTGGTTTGTTCTTGGCTTACCTGCTTCTTTAGCTCCTCCAACTCTTTCTCCAAATTGTTGAGTAGTTCCCTCATCTGCTGTATTA
>JAPWUB010000091.1 GCA_028275745.1 Desulfurococcales archaeon
TAGAAGCTGCACCTACAACAGCTACAGCAACTAGCAAGGGTGTTAGGGGAGCCAATGAAGCGCTTGCAGAGGGCTTAGCACGCATAATAGCACTTGCAATCCTATTCAATGCATCCCTATCTTTGTATATGCAGTAGAGCCACGCATCACTATAATTAATGATGTTGCTACCCGCATCAACATTTCCAGCAATATCAGTTGCTACTAGTGTTGCTTGGGAGAGGTCAACTGATTTGATAAGCTCTAGACCTATAGAGATATTTGTTGCTAAAACAACAACTATAGAGTTTCTAGGCACTGTGCTTAGCTGCCATGGAAGTAAAATGGATCCGGATATGTTTGGATACATCCTTGCAATAGCCTTAGCAGTTTCATAGCCACAGCTGTCAAAGACTATGTAGGTGTAGGAATAGGCTAGAACAACCATTGCTATTAGCAAGGCTAGCAGAGCTAATATGGCTATAAGGAGTAGCGGTGCAATTAAGTTGCTTAATCTTTTCAATCTCTAACCCCTTTAAGAGTATCTCCATAGAGGACAATAAAGCTTTGTAATTTATAAAGATTTCAATTTATGAAAATAATTTATAAAAGTTTTCTACACAGGAAAAAGTTATTGAAAGGTGTTTAAACGTGGATAGAGGGGTTGCCATAGCTACTCTAATCCTTTTCTCAACTCTACTAGCATTCGTTAATGCATCTGTATACAGCTACCAAACAACTCTAGAAGTAGCTTCAGCTACATCCACACCCCTCAAGGTATTGGAGTCCTCAACATGCTTTGGATTCACAAACATAAGCGTATCAGCCATACCCGGGGAACCAAAGTGCTTAACATCCTCTGGAAGTGTTGTTTATGAGAGCTTCGAGTTCTCTCTAAACCTATCCATAGGCACGTGGATTATTAACCTTGGCTACCTGTACTACAGAGCACCAGTGAATAGCATAATGCTTGTAGTTGTTGAGAAACCTTCTAAACTTATTAATGCGACACTGGTTATGGAGGGTAAAGAAGAGGCTATATCCATAGATCTAAACAGCTCAGAGAAGATACAGATGGCTATGAAAGCATCTGAAGCAATCTATAGATTAGCACTCATTGCAAAGACCTACAAACCCGGAACAGACATCATTAGGATTGGTTTCTACCTAGAAACACCCTAGCAAAGAGCAAAACCTTTTAAACAATTCTTCACCGCCTGACTATAACATTTATAAGCTCAGTACTAAACTAGCTTCTTAGTAAAGCAATTGAAATGGGTGTATGAAGAGATGAAGAGATTTGTACCAGTAATAGCCCTAGTAATAGCAGCAGTAGTACTAGGAGCTGTAAACGCTACAGTATTCGCATATAGATGGATGCAGGGTACAGTATCAGTAGCAGGAGCAACAGCTGCTAGAGGAGTTGCATGTGTAGGCTTCTACAGCTCAGCAGCTCAAAACGGAATCACCTTACCACAAGCAGGTACAAACTACAATGCACAGACATATGGCACCAACACCATATCTGTGACACCAGGGCAGGTAGTGTGTCAGTGGACTTCAGGTGGATCAACATACAGACTCTACGAAAGCATAAGTGTTGATGTGCCCATAACAGTTGGTTCATGGTACATAAAGGACTTCTACGGCTTTGGATACAACGGAACAGCATCAGATCCAACAGTGTATATCTATATAAAGGTTGAGCAACCAATAACCGATACAAACATTGCAACTGCAAACCTAATACTATACAATGCTAAGACAGGTGCTAAAGTAGCTGTAATAGATCTCAAGACAGAAGGATTAGCGACTGGATCGCCAATAACGCTTAACCCAGGCGATGGTCTACAGCTAGACCTAAGCATCAGAGCAACAGGAGAAACATCAGTAACATTCAAGGTAGGATTCTACGTAACCTACAGCAGCTCAGAAACACCTAGGTAGCCAATAGCAAATGAATGAAACAAAAATGTTTTTAACCCAATACCCTTTTTCACTATATCCCCTCTCTTCATCTATACCAAGATACAATAACTATTGATGGCGATGCCGTGAAGCGCTATGCTTGTGCATAACAAGACCCTATATGCTACCTCTCTTCTCATACTTGTAACTCTCTTTTCCACACTCTCCTTCCTTGTCTACGCATCTGTGTTTACATATAGGTGGCTATACGGATCTGTAAACATTGCTAACATTAATCTTGTTAGTATTGCTAACAACCCATATCCACTATGCATAGGCACAGCAAGAACGGGAAGAAATGCTTTGTATTACACAGATTTCGAGTCTTTGCCTAGTGGCTGGGCTATGGTGAATGGGTCTCTATCGTTAAGAGGTTTTATAGGTGTTCAGGGTTACTGGAGCATTACTAGCAGTGGGTATAAGGGGAATGCGTTAAGAGGCTTCCCACTCCTGTGGCAGGTTAGAGAACACGAGACATACACTATCTACACTCCTAACATAAGGTTCTTGCCACAAACAACTAATGCTATTAGGATTGACAGCTATAGTGCAAGAGCATCATCTCTTGGAAATGGGTACCTAATGCTTATAGCACCTAGAGAACTATTCAACAACACAGTAATAAACACAAAGCTCACTGCATACTTCAGCTACGATCAAAGAACTGTTGGCTTCATAGACCTTGTCAACACAACCATAGATAGGAGGGATGATGCAAAAATATTCTCAACATACAATAACTGGGTTCCATACTGGAGAGCATATGGAATACCTAGCTATATAGGGCTCTACACAATCTACATGGAGAGTCGCGGAACCAAAACATTTAATGTTAATAGCTCTGTACAAAACCTTAGTGGATATAATCCCTACCTCACATACGTTATTACAATGACCGATTACTGGACAGATCAAACACTATACTTTGATGTATTTAATGTTGCTCTATTCGATGCCTCAACAAAGAGTCTTATATACAACTTTACCTTTCCATACAATAGGTACTCAGTTGTTTTGGAGAGGTCTGGAACTACTGGTGATTATGGGTATCTAAGGTTCGGTATACCAGGTTTCACAGCTGTTTACTGGGGCAATAGCATAGCTGGTTACACAAGCCTTTGGATATCTTCGAAGGTTAGGATTGCTTCTGGTGTTGGCTGGGGAGGAATAGTATTGACAGACACAGCAACAAGTAGGTACTACGTATTCGCAGTGAACTCCTCTGGATACACAGTGATTGGTTACCTAGATGGAGCAACATGGAGAGTTCTTAGATATAATCAGGTACCGGGGTTCAGTACAGCAAGCTGGTACATACTGGTTCTTAGCTACAGCAGAACAAGTACAACAAATAGCTTCACCCTCTACACTTATGATACGAGCGGAAACCTAGTTGCAACGGTATCAGTATCTGATGCAACATTTGCTCCTAGCTACATAGGCTTAGCAACCAGAACAACAAACTTCCTCTATGTAGACGCTTTCTTCGACGACTTCCTAGTATCAACAGCAGACCCAAGAAGCGTGACATTCACTAATGTCTCCACATCGCCATCAGCAGGCTATATAGTGGCTATATACGATAATCTTGGGAATCTTGTGAACAGCACTGTAGCAACATCATCAACAGCTTTACTAAGCATTGTAACTGATATAGTTGTTGGTACGGGGTATGATGGTAGGATAGTTCATATCTACCCCAATGGAATGACATGTTTAGTAACAACAGTTCCAAACACTGATGCTATTTTAGGTGGGGACACATACATCTTCGACTACAAAAGTGTATCTATAGACACAACAAACACTGTTACGGCATATATTGGCTTCGGCAGTAATAGGACTATTGGACCACTATTTAACATCTCCATATACTCTGGAAACACTAGGTACACATACCTAGTCTTGGACAAAACAAACAGTGTTATTCCATCAACGCTAA
>JAPWUB010000092.1 GCA_028275745.1 Desulfurococcales archaeon
AGCAATAACAACCCATACCAATCCCTGAAAACCAACCCTATACCTATCAATAACCTCACTAAACCCAGAACTAGACATAATTCGAAACTACCCAATGCCAATACCTAGTTTAAAAAAGCCCAGTTTTTAAGCTGTTTTCCTAATGCTAATGAAGCGGTTTATGGCCATACAAAGGTGTAAGTAGCTTCAACACCATTGGCTGTAACAACTTTAGCCACATAAGCATAGCCAGGCTTAATATTAGCACTAGCAGTTGCTGGTATGTTCATGTTTATCTTTGTTACTTGTCCAGGCGGTATCATTACATTGATAGAGGTTGAATAAGCTATGGCGGTGTTGCTCGTTGTAAGTATGTAGGCAGCTGTTATAGTAACATTTGTGCTACCCATGTTCCTAACATAAATAGACAAATTACTACCACTACTACTGCTACTACTGCTAATGTTTACTGCATCTATTTTTATTCTCTCGTTTAGTGCTGGTTGTTGTGCTGGGGTTGATGTTATGAAGCCTGAGACCCATAGCCATAGCATGACTCCTGCTGCTATTGCTATTAATACCAGGATTATTGTGGCTATTATTGGAGAGACTCCTTTTCCCAACCTCTTCACAGAACCTCACCTATTTAACCACATGCTTTATCTTTTAGTTTTCTACCTTTTTTTAGCTTTCTGGTAGTTAGTTGTAAAACAGGTTCGCCGCTTTGCTAATATTTTCACTTTATTATTTCTTAACCATCCTTTGCTTTGTGAAACTGTTTAGCTTCAACTTGGTTAATTAGCTAGGCTAGTTGTAGCAGTATGGGGTTTGGGTCTTGCGTGGTGTTAGTGAGTATGTGGCAACTTTGATAATAACTCTAGTGACTCTTGCAGCTGGGGCAGCTATCTTTATTTATAGCTATAATGTTGTTGACTCTTATTACAATGCTCTTATCAGAACCTCTGAAGAGGTTTATGGAGGCTCTTCTGCAGCTATCTTAGCGTCATACATAACCTCTTCTAGAGACCTTGTCATAATAGCTTCCACAGGATCTAAGCCAGTTACAGTTATGGCTGTGTACATAAATGAGTCTTTAGCAACTGCATGCACTCTTTTCTACAACAAGACTTCAGCAAGCCTCTCATCATCCTCAGCAGTAACTGTGCCTTACTACACAGCCTTCGTCATTAGATGTGGTGTGAGCCCTTCTGCAAGGTATGCATATGTAAAGCTGGTGTTTGATAGTGGTGAAGCTGTTGCAAAGGCGAGCAGAGTTGGATAGGGGAATTTCAGCCATTGTAGGGGCTGTAATACTCCTAGCAATAACAATTCTCTTTGCAACCTTCTACATAGTTTCTCTAGACAAGCTTGCCACAGCTTCGCAACAGGTTATGGAGAGAATTAGCGAAGCAGGAGCCTCAACAGCAACACTTAGTAGCATAAAGGCTTTGTGGAGCTTCAACGGAACTCACATAACAATATACATAGAGAACCAAGCACCAAAAACAGTACTCGTAGCAGCTATAGCCATTATCTATAGCGACGGGAGCTACACAACAATCTCTAGAATAAATGGAAGCATAGCCGCACAAGTCATTATTGGTAGCACAACCCTGAACACCTTGAGCCTCCCACTAGGCTTAGCACCAGCAACAAAAACAGTAATAACCCTGGCAACAGGGGGAAAGACACCAGCAACAGTATCACTAGCCATAGAAGCCTCACCAATAACAGCTGTGCAAGCAGTACCAGTAAAAAGAATTGAATCAACAGCAATAGCTAGAGCTGTAGGTTTATCACCAACAGCAACACTAGGTGCAACAACATGGCTAGGAGAAGCAGCTATACCAACAACAAGAAGCGCAACACTTTCAAAAACATATCCGCAGGTCATAGTTTCCAAAGATATAGAGCCAAGCCTGGTAAGAACTGGTAGAGGAGCATTAGTATACACAGACTTTGAGACTCCCCCGAGTGGTTGGACAAGTAAGGGAGGACAATGGAGCATTGTTTCTGGAGGTTACAAAGGCAATGCACTCCAGGGAACAGATAATAACAAGGGTATAGGTAAGGCATCGCAGTACTATTATTCTGCCACAACCTTCTCCTCCTACACATCGCTGTGGGTCTCAACAAAAGTAAGGCTTGTTAGTGGAACTGGAAGTGCTGGTATCTACCTGCTCTCAGGTGGAAATAATCTATACGCAATCGAAATAACTACCACAGGCTCTTTACAGGTTCGTAGCTTTAATGTTGATAAGAAAAATGCTTGGGTTATCCTAGACTCTGCACGCATAACCAACTTTAATATTAATAATTGGTACGTAATAGTAGTGTACTACGCTGTTACGGCAGGGAAATCAGCAACATTTAATGCGTACGTCTACGATAATACAGGAACTCTAGTTGCCTCCCTAACTGCTCAAAGCAGTGGGAAAAATGTGTTTGTACCTGCATACATAGGTGTAGGCGTTGACGGTGTTACAGCGCTTTTCGATGATTTCATAATCTCAACCGCAGATCCAAGATATGTTACCGTCACGAGTTTGCCTGGAGCTAACTACAGTGTTAAGGTCTACGACAGCTATGGACAACCTGTTGGAAGCGCAGCATCTGATAAGTCTGGTACTGCTCAGGTTAGTGTTGTTACAGATATTGTTGTTGGCACTGGTACTGATGGCTCCATAAAGGTTTACAATCCTAGCAACAATCTGGTTCTGAGCTATACTGCAGCTGATAACATACTTGGTGGAGATACATACCAGTATGCTACAGGTATGTGCACAGCTACGTTTTCTGATGTTGCACAGCTAAGCAACGTTATAGAGCTTTTTCAAGGGAACTTAACGCTCAGATTCGTAACAAATGCGAGCATCACTCTGTATATTAGCGTTAATGGTGTGCAAGTCTATAGCGGTAACTTTGGAGTGGGGAGCTACAATCTTATGGTACCTCTGCCCAGCACTATGCTCGGATCAACAAGCGTATTCAACATAACCCTATACATAGCATCGAACAGCCCATTTAAGGTCACTGTGCAGAACCTTGGCATAACAGCTTTTGGTTACTTCAGCGACTTTGTAGAGAAGGCTTTGCTTGTCGGCACAGGGACAAATATTTACTTTTATAATGTTACTGTGTATCAGCAGAGCCTTACACCGAGCTACACAATAAACGCCTTCACATTGTTCTTGGGACGAGTCGCTATAACGTATGACTCTAGCCAGTACATACTCTACATGGTTAACGCTAGCGGCATATACTCCTGGAACCCATTGGGCTGGAGCTTCATAGATAATGCATGTAATGCTACGTCTGTTGGTACCAGGGTAGAGCTGGTGAATGACAGCATTGTTGTGTTGCCCATGGTGCTTAGCAGCACAAGCTATGTATGTATATATGATCTTACAGCCGCCAATGTCACGTTTTACGCTTTACCAGCTGGTTACAGACCATATAACTACACATCATCAGCTGTGGTCAAGGACTCAGTAGTGTTTACAGTACTGGGTAGCAGTGGTAGGGTCACACTACTAATGTTTAACACAACATCGCTTAGCTTTAGGGTGCTGAGCACCATCCCATTCTACTGCTTAGCGGGTCTAACAACTGATGGTTCAAGAGTCTATGTAGTGCCTTGCGGCTTTTGGAGCACTGCTATAAGCAGTGATGATTCTAGGGGTATAGCTGTATGGGTACATGACATGAGGACAGGTATGTCAGCATTAGCTGTAGTCCGCAACACTACAGCTGTTAACCTGCTGGGCTATGGTGATAGAGTTGAGGTGGACACAGATCAAGGCATTCTCCTAGCTGTAGACATGAGCTACCTGCACATCATAGATCTTCAATACCTCCAAATAGTTAAGAAAACAACT
This sequence comes from Desulfurococcales archaeon, assembly GCA_028275745.1. Taxonomy (GTDB): domain Archaea; phylum Thermoproteota; class Thermoprotei_A; order Sulfolobales; family Ignisphaeraceae; genus Ignisphaera. The sequence goes on from JAPWUB010000092.1 coordinate 3,858, forward strand.
GTTTACAGCAC
>JAPWUB010000093.1 GCA_028275745.1 Desulfurococcales archaeon
AGCAATAACAACCCATACCAATCCCTGAAAACCAACCCTATACCTATCAATAACCTCACTAAACCCAGAACTAGACATAATTCGAAACTACCCAATGCCAATACCTAGTTTAAAAAAGCCCAGTTTTAAGCTGTTTTCCTAATGCTAATGAAGCGGTTTATGGCCATACAAAGATGTAAGTAGCTTCAACACCATTGGCTGTAACAACTTTAGCCACATAAGCATAGCCAGACTTAATATTAGCACTAGCAGTTGTTGGTATGTTCATGTTTATCTTTGTTACTTGTCCAGGTGGTATCATTACATTGCTATAGGTTTGATAAGCTATGGCGGTGTTACTCGTTGTAAGTATGTAGGCAGCCGTTATATTAACATTTGTGCTACCCATGTTCCTAACATAAATAGAAATAGACAAACTACTACTGCTAATGTTTACTGCATCTATTTTTATTCTCTCGTTTAGTGCTGGTTGTTGTGCTGGGGTTGCTGTTATGAAGCCTGAGACCCATAGCCATAGCATGACTCCTGCTGCTATCGCTATTAATACCAGGATTATTGTGGCTATTATTGGAGAGACTCCTTTTCCCAACCTCTTCACAGAACCTCACCTATTTAACCACATGCTTTATCCTTTAGTTTTCTACTATTTTTAGCTTTCTGGTAGTTAGTTGTAAAACAGGTTCGCTGCTTTGCTAATATTTTCACTTTATTATTTCTTAACCATCTTTTCCTTCGCCTTGTGAAACGGTTTAGCTTCAACTTGGTTAATTAGCTAGGCTAGTTGTAGCAGTATGGGGTTTGGGTCTTGCGTGGTGTTAGTGAGTATGTGGCAACTTTGATAATAACTCTAGTGACTCTTGCAGCTGGGGCAGCTATCTTTATTTATAGCTATAATGTTGTTGACTCTTATTACAATGCTCTTATCAGAACCTCTGAAGAGGTTTATGGAGGCTCTTCTGCAGCTATCTTAGCGTCATACATAACCTCTTCTAGAGACCTTGTCATAATAGCTTCCACAGGATCTAAGCCAGTTACAGTTATGGCTGTGTACATAAATGAGTCTTTAGCAACTGCATGCACTCTTTTCTACAACAAGACTTCAGCAAGCCTCTCATCATCCTCAGCAGTAACTGTGCCTTACTACACAGCCTTCGTCATTAGATGTGGTGTGAGCCCTTCTGCAAGGTATGCATATGTAAAGCTGGTGTTTGATAGTGGTGAAGCTGTTGCAAAGGCGAGCAGAGTTGGATAGGGGAATTTCAGCCATTGTAGGGGCTGTAATACTCCTAGCAATAACAATTCTCTTTGCAACCTTCTACATAGTTTCTCTAGACAAGCTTGCCACAGCTTCGCAACAGGTTATGGAGAGAATTAGCGAAGCAGGAGCCTCAACAGCAACACTTAGTAGCATAAAGGCTTTGTGGAGCTTCAACGGAACTCACATAACAATATACATAGAGAACCAAGCACCAAAAACAGTACTCGTAGCAGCTATAGCCATTATCTATAGCGACGGGAGCTACACAACAATCTCTAGAATAAATGGAAGCATAGCCGCACAAGTCATTATTGGTAGCACAACCCTGAACACCTTGAGCCTCCCACTAGGCTTAGCACCAGCAACAAAAACAGTAATAACCCTGGCAACAGGGGGAAAGACACCAGCAACAGTATCACTAGCCATAGAAGCCTCACCAATAACAGCTGTGCAAGCAGTACCAGTAAAAAGAATTGAGCCAACAGCAACAGCTAAAGCAGTAAGCTTATCACCAACAGCAACACTAGGCACAACAACGTGGCTAGGAAAAGCAGCCATACCAACAAAAAGAGGCACAACACTTTCAAAAACATACCCACAAACAGTTACATCAACAGAAGGAGTAATCTACAACCTGCAACGCATTAACAGAAGCGCATTGTATTACACAGACTTCGAGTCTTTGCCTAGTGGCTGGACAAGTAAGGGAGGTAATTGGAGCATTGTTCCCGGAGGTTACAAAGGTAATGCACTTCAAGGAACAGATGATAACAAGGGTATAGGCAAGACATCACAGTACTACTTTACTACAGACTTCTCCTCCTACACCTCGCTGTGGGTTACAGTAAAGGTTCAGCTCAAAGATGTAGGTATGAGTGCTGGTATCTACTTAATCTCAAGCGAGGAAAACAGCCTGTACGCAATAGAAGTAGATGCGGGGGATAAGAAACTTAAGATTAGGAGTTACAATGTTGAGAATCCTAATGGTTGGCGAGAACTAAATGAGACAAAGGCAGGAATTGTTACTAACGTGTGGTACACAATAGTAGTACACTATACATATTCAGCAGGGCAAGTATCATTTAAAGCGTACCTCTACGATACTTCAGGAAAGCAACTCGCCTCCCTAACTGCTAAAAGTACAGGTAGTAAGAATATACCGCCATTTGTGCCTGCATACATAGGTATAGGTGTAGATGGTAAGGGTAAGAATGCGCTCTTTGACGACTTCATAATATCAACTACTGACCCTAGATATGTAACATTTGTTGATATTCCAGCACCTGGCTATAGAGTAGCTATCTATGATGATCAGGGAAGCCTTGTGAATAGCACTGTAGCAACATCATCAACAGCTTTACTAAGCATTGTAACTGATGCTGATGTTGGTACTGGGTATGATGGTAGGATAGTTGTTTGGGATCCAAACGGAAATATGGTAATAAACTACAGTGTTCCCAACAACGATGCGATTCTCGGTGGCGATGTCTATAGATTTGTTGTTTCTGGTGGTCCATCCCAAGCTATTTTCGGTGATATAGCTACCTTTAGTAACCTTGTTAAGTTGTTTGGTGCTAACGTGAGTCTCGCGGCTACTGCAAATGTTACTGTGACTATGCAGGTGCTTATCAATGGTAGTCTTGCTTATCGCGGCACTAATAAATCATTCAATGTTCTGATCCCTGTTACTATACCGGGTCACGCCTATAACATAACCCTTGTGTTCAACTCCTCGAACCCTTTCAATGTGATTATATGGCTTAGTGTCTCAGGATCTGGTTTGTTCAGTGATTATGTTTCTAAGGTGCTTCTTGCTGCTAGCGATACAAAGATTTTGTTTTACAACATTAGTGAGTTGAGCTATGTTCAGAGCCTTTACCCGCTCTACACCTTAGACGCCTATACATTGTTTGATGGGTCTGCCGCTATAACCTATAACTCTACAGGTTATGTTCTTTACATGGTTAATAGGAGTGGGCTGTATGTGTGGGATCCTGGCTGGAGCCTTGTAACATCCGCATGCAGATCTGTTGGTGCTGGTGCAAGGGTTGAGCTTGTAGATAAGTATGTAGTTGTCTTGCCGGGTTCTCAAGCAAACAACATCTGTATCTATGACGCTTTGACAAAAAACACAGATACTGTTTCACTACAGCAGTTCAGTCTCTACCAGTACACATCATCAGCTGTACTCAGAGACTCTATAGTGTTCACAGCACTGGATAGCGGTGGTAGAGTTGCGCTGCTAATGCTTAACACTACAACAAGGAGTGTTACCATTCTAGACCACACCCCGTTCTACTGCTTAGCAGGTCTAGCAACCGATGGCTCAAGAATATATGTGGTACCTTGCGACTTTTGGAGCTCTGCTATAAGCAGTGATGATTCTAGGGGTATAGCTGTATGGGTACATGACATGAGGACAGGTATGTCAACCATTGTTGTAGTTCGTAACGCCACTACTGTTAACCTATTGGGCTATGGTGATAGAGTTGAGGTGGACACAGATCAAGGCATTCTCCTAGCTGTAGACATGAGCTACCTGCACATCATAGATCTTCAATACCTCCAAATAGTTAAGAAAACAACTGTTTACAGCAC
>JAPWUB010000016.1 GCA_028275745.1 Desulfurococcales archaeon
ATCAAGAGCAGAAGGGGTCTGAGGCTACAGAAACTCCCAAAAGGGAGTAGAAAGTTTCGGTCTGTGCCTAGAGAGCTCCTCTACTAGGCTCCTGTTCTTCTCGAAACTCCCAAAAGGGAGTAGAAAGATTCTAGAATCCAACATGTCGTTTGCTGGCGTAGCATTCTTTGCAGAAACTCCCAAAAGGGAGTAGAAAGCGATCTGCTCAGGACTTGCAATACCTAGAGCAACAAGCTCTTCGAAACTCCCAAAAGGGAGTAGAAAGGATGTATATCACTAGTTCTGAGGTGAAGAACCTGTGTCCAACAGAAACTCCCAAAAGGGAGTAGAAAGTGCATGGCTATAGATGGGTTGAGAGGGTTATCGAGTCTGGAAACTCCCAAAAGGGAGTAGAAAGGTACTGTGTTTCTGTGCTTGTGGTATATATATCTTTCTTACATAGGGAAACTCCCAAAAGGGAGTAGAAAGTGCTGGTTTTGCTGTTGTGGCGGAATAAGCTGTTGCTGGAAACTCCCAAAAGGGAGTAGAAAGCTTCACTAACTTTGTACCCAAGCTTCTTGATGTGCTCAACAGAAACTCCCAAAAGGGAGTAGAAAGCATCGACAGAGGTTTGCCAAGATCGACAGCAAAGTATTGGATCAAGAAACTCCCAAAAGGGAGTAGAAAGAACCGTTGCATTGTCACCAAGTTTCATGACTTCTTCCATCAGAAACTCCCAAAAGGGAGTAGAAAGATATCTACAGAATCGTGGAGAAGTCAAGCTCATCTGTGAGGGGAAACTCCCAAAAGGGAGTAGAAAGAGAGACCCAAGCCCTGAGCCTCTGCATAGAATCCCTAGACACAGAAACTCCCAAAAGGGAGTAGAAAGGACTCGAAGATTATCGAGCTTAGAGACAGAATCAAAACTGTGAAACTCCCAAAAGGGAGTAGAAAGTCGAGCCTGGCTAGACAGTTCTTGAGTTGCTGCGTTGATTCCCACACGAAACTCCCAAAAGGGAGTAGAAAGTACTACTGCTTGTTGTAGAGTTCTGATGTAGTTAGCATCAGCAATGAAACTCCCAAAAGGGAGTAGAAAGCAATGTGCTGTAGTCGTACATGAACCTCAGGTTGGCGAGGGAAACTCCCAAAAGGGAGTAGAAAGATTACATTGCTTGGCAACTGCAGAGGTTGTTGAATCTCATAAGAAACTCCCAAAAGGGAGTAGAAAGCTTCAACGCTTTCTTATCCTTCACAACTTTAAACACCTTGACCCTTGAAACTCCCAAAAGGGAGTAGAAAGTCGTGAAGCAACTTCCTAACAAGCTCAACAACCTTTCTATATTCCGAAACTCCCAAAAGGGAGTAGAAAGACCGCTAAGAAGACGCTCAACAACTATACACACATCCACAGGAAACTCCCAAAAGGGAGTAGAAAGATTATCCAGAGAGCTGTTCAGCAACTCAATCAAGCTGTGTAGGAAACTCCCAAAAGGGAGTAGAAAGTTCTCGGTCCGTACCCAGCGGGGCTTCTTGTGACAACAATTGCTGGAAACTCCCAAAAGGGAGTAGAAAGTCAGAAAGCTTTTCACTCATTGAGTCTGCCACCTAGCCCAAGAAGAAACTCCCAAAAGGGAGTAGAAAGTCGGCATGAGCACAACAGTCTACACGCTGTACATAATCATAGAAACTCCCAAAAGGGAGTAGAAAGTGCAAATGCTTCTGAATCTGAATCTCAGCTTATTTTCATCAACATGAAACTCCCAAAAGGGAGTAGAAAGAACAATCTTTATGAAATCGGCTGGCGAAGGCATAGGGGCTTTGACGAAACTCCCAAAAGGGAGTAGAAAGCAAGAAAGCTACATGTGTGGGAGGTTCCTAGCATTCATCTCGAAACTCCCAAAAGGGAGTAGAAAGTCATACGACTTGTTCGGCATAGCTTTTAACTATGAAAAACACCTGAAACTCCCAAAAGGGAGTAGAAAGCTTTCTGCAATCAGCTGTTGCAGAAAGTACCACTTTCTATCACTAGATGAAACTCCCAAAAGGGAGTAGAAAGAAACTGCTCGCTAGTGCTACACAGGCTACCGCGCTACCGTGCTACCGAAACTCCCAAAAGGGAGTAGAAAGCGTCAATTCAGCTTTCATGTACTTCCCACTAGTGGTTTCAGCAGAAACTCCCAAAAGGGAGTAGAAAGCTTTCTCGCTAAGCCCAAGCATTCTCAGAACAGCCTTCACGAAACTCCCAAAAGGGAGTAGAAAGGTCCTCTGTAATAACCCTATACCTCAATGCACTCAGAGCAGTGAAACTCCCAAAAGGGAGTAGAAAGTGCTAAATTGAATATGTGTTCTAGCAATAGCATTAGATTGTATTCATAGAAACTCCCAAAAGGGAGTAGAAAGTGAACTCTTTATCTGAACAATACACTTTGTCTCTAACATGATAAAGAAACTCCCAAAAGGGAGTAGAAAGAGATGTATATACCTATTCTCCATATTCTCACCATCTCAATTCATAAAGAAACTCCCAAAAGGGAGTAGAAAGATACAATTTAATGTTTTGCATTATGTGGCTGTGACCATTTTCGAAACTCCCAAAAGGGAGTAGAAAGATGTCCACTCGAATCGATGTTAAGATAGTTGATAAGTACCTTAAGAAACTCCCAAAAGGGAGTAGAAAGATAACTGCTATTAATGCTGCTGCCGCTCCTGCCAATGCTATGAAACTCCCAAAAGGGAGTAGAAAGATTTCGATTATGAGTGTCCGCATAGATTTGCTTGCATACGCCATTAGAAACTCCCAAAAGGGAGTAGAAAGAGCAATCCGACCCCGGGCGGGGGAACAGAGAATGTTAGTGGAAACTCCCAAAAGGGAGTAGAAAGAGAGGAGGAAGAGAAGAAAGAGGGTGAGAAAAAGCCAGCTGTGCCGAAACTCCCAAAAGGGAGTAGAAAGTTAACTGAAGATGCACTGCCACTGCTTGACCCAAGCCGCGTTGTTGGAAACTCCCAAAAGGGAGTAGAAAGAAGCTACACTTTATTTGGGATTCGGGAATTGAGGGATTGGACATGAAACTCCCAAAAGGGAGTAGAAAGGCATCATTGGCATGGTTACTGCATACGCTTACCCCACAGCTCCAGAAACTCCCAAAAGGGAGTAGAAAGTTCGCAGATTTGCTGGGTCTGCTTGATGCTGGGGCAACAAAGGAAACTCCCAAAAGGGAGTAGAAAGAAGAATTCAGCAACTAACTCAGAAGCTCATGGAGAAGCTAGGAAGAAACTCCCAAAAGGGAGTAGAAAGTTGCTGATGCTTTAGAGCAGAGTTCATAAGCTCATCAGAATTCGAAACTCCCAAAAGGGAGTAGAAAGCTTCATGTTTTCAGGGTCTGAAACAGCTCTGTGCACAGCTGGAAACTCCCAAAAGGGAGTAGAAAGAAAACAGGTGGACTTCTCCAAGATTGCGGCTAGGCCTTACCTGCAGGAAACTCCCAAAAGGGAGTAGAAAGCTCACAGAGGAGGAGATGCAGAGTGAGAATGTCTTAGAGGTTTCCAAGAAACTCCCAAAAGGGAGTAGAAAGATTATGTAGTTAAATGCGTGGTACACCAAGTTAGCACCGATAGTCTTCGAAACTCCCAAAAGGGAGTAGAAAGAATATAACATGCTATGTTATAGTGGCAACACATGTCCTTAGAAACTCCCAAAAGGGAGTAGAAAGGTACTCTGCAATCCTTTTCTTATACTCAGCCCTAACCTCATCGAAACTCCCAAAAGGGAGTAGAAAGTCTTAACCTCTCCATTAACCCTAAAACATATGTGATGAGACCGAAACTCCCAAAAGGGAGTAGAAAGGTTAAGAGAGGAAGAAACAGAGGGCTTTCACCACACCAGGTAGCGAGAAACTCCCAAAAGGGAGTAGAAAGTTTTCAATTCTATTCCTAACCAAATTCAAAATTTTGTCATACAGGAAACTCCCAAAAGGGAGTAGAAAGTTGCTACAAGGTTTTGATTAAGGTTAGAAATGTCACGCTCCTTAGAAACTCCCAAAAGGGAGTAGAAAGTCAGCACTTCCTTAAGCCTAGAGCTCTTCCTAATGAATGGATACGAAACTCCCAAAAGGGAGTAGAAAGTTTCCAGCTTACTTTAAACTCTCCCTCAATGCTGAAATTGGTAAGGCTTTCGAAACTCCCAAAAGGGAGTAGAAAGTTCCCGCCAACGCCCTCGGAGAGCCAATAGCGTAGTTGAAGAAACTCCCAAAAGGGAGTAGAAAGAACTTCATTATCTCATCCATCATGTTTCGTATTTCAGCGATCACCGGAAACTCCCAAAAGGGAGTAGAAAGTAATAAGCAGAGATAAAGCAGAAGCTCATCCAATGTTTGAAAAACGAAACTCCCAAAAGGGAGTAGAAAGTCTTCATATAGGCTGAAGGGCAATGAAATATTCCTGAGGTTCTTGAAACTCCCAAAAGGGAGTAGAAAGAATATAGCTCTCTACAATGCCTGCTTTTTTTACTAGTTTTCTGACGAAACTCCCAAAAGGGAGTAGAAAGAATTGCTTGCATGGATTGCTGTGCTTGGGTAGCTACCCTCTCACCCGAAACTCCCAAAAGGGAGTAGAAAGTTTGCCATGTCGAAAGCCGAACCAATGAGGAAGGATATTGGCACGAAACTCCCAAAAGGGAGTAGAAAGTAGCGAAAGTAGCTGTGCTGGCACACGCATTGAACCCATGAAACTCCCAAAAGGGAGTAGAAAGTGTCAAGAATTTTCTCAGGTATCTCCTCAGGAGCAAACTTTGAAGAAACTCCCAAAAGGGAGTAGAAAGTGTAGTGCTTAGGAGGCACTTGAAGCACCTCTGCACTTCTCATACTGAAACTCCCAAAAGGGAGTAGAAAGAGAACAACAGCTTTGCGTTGGGTGCGCAAGAGGATTCCAAAGAAACTCCCAAAAGGGAGTAGAAAGTCTTTGCCGCCGATTACGCCAAGCTTCATGAACACTCCTATCATGAAACTCCCAAAAGGGAGTAGAAAGCTTTCTCTAGCTCAGGCTTCTTCTCAGGCTTTGCAGTTGAAACTCCCAAAAGGGAGTAGAAAGCCAGAGAGCAGGTAACAAGAGTCCTGTCAGTTGCTGTAACACCTGCAGAAACTCCCAAAAGGGAGTAGAAAGATACTTCGTAACAGTTGGCGGAGTAATCGTAACAGTGCTGAGAAACTCCCAAAAGGGAGTAGAAAGGCTATGTTCAACTCCTTTATTGTGGTGCACCTCATCGCAGCGCGAAACTCCCAAAAGGGAGTAGAAAGGTAGCTCGTCAATCCGCTTGGCGGCTTCGGGTTGATCCAAGAAACTCCCAAAAGGGAGTAGAAAGTCTTTAACTGTTCCTCTAGCTCTTTTGGCATTTCTAGTACTCCTGAAACTCCCAAAAGGGAGTAGAAAGTGTCACTATCAACAGTTGCATAGAAGTTTATATTGCTACCGAAACTCCCAAAAGGGAGTAGAAAGGGAGCGTTAAGAGAGGTGAGCAGGAGGTTTCTGAGGCCAGTGCAAGAAACTCCCAAAAGGGAGTAGAAAGGTTAACAACCCCCCTCTTGGCAAGCCTGTGGATATAGACATACACGAAACTCCCAAAAGGGAGTAGAAAGCTTTGAGAACATTAATTAGGTTTTAGGGCTGGGGTGAGAGGTATGTGTAGGGGAGTGCTAAATATTGTTTATGGGGGTGTTCTTATGGGTTTTAACAGTCTTATTCCTTTGTCAAAGAGTTGTTCTATGCTTATTGGTTTTTCGAGTTGTGCTATGGCTTTTCTACTCTTTACATCTATGCTAATTTTCTTGATGTTTAGCTCTTTGATCCAGTCTGTGACTGGTGTGTAATATTCAAACTCTATTAATCCTTCAATGCTTTGACTACACTGCTTGTTGGTCTCTACGATTTCTCTGTTTATTGCATAGCCTTTTATCTTTAATCCTGTTAAAAATGCTACCTCTTCTAGTGGATAGCCGCTGTTAATGGTTAGCTCAATGTTTGAAAACATTTCGTTGACTGTAGAGCACTTTATCCAGGCTTCACATAGTGAGTTTCTCTGAATCAGTACTATGGTGTTGCACTTTTCTAGCAGTCTAGGTTTACATACGCCTTTAAATAGTAGTACTGCTCTAATCATGTCTCCTCCTTAAACCTCAGTATATTGTTTAAGAACTCTAAGACCAGGTCTTTGCTAAACACAGCTCTTGATGCTCTATATGTATTTCCATCCTTTACAAATATAACCATCTCTATAAAGTCATATGAAAGACCTGCGTGAGCAATCATATTCCTCGCAATCTCAACATCAACACCATGTACAACTCCTTTTTGCTCATAGTTCTTCACAATAGCTCTTGCCAGTTCTGCGCAGCTCCCACTACTAATGATACAGCTTTCAGTATTTCTCAATGCCATGAGCATGTGCTTAACCACCCTGACCCCACCATCATCATAAATGATTTCGTGAAGAGCCTTCATCTTGTTCTCCTCCTTAGCTTCCTTAGCTACAGACTCAAACTCCTTCCAACACTCGCTGAGCAACCTAGTTAACGCCTTGCTTACGGTCCCCCACTTTGAACCCTCTATCGAGACTATGTAATGTGCATAGTTAAGTCCAGCTCTCTTAAGGAGTGTAGCCATGATGTTTAAGTAATCTTCTAGGTACATCTTTGCACGCTCTGTGCAAAGGCTTTGCTGAAGACTTGAAATAGCTTTGTTAAGCACATACACTAGTATAGGTGCTGTTGAGACCTCCACATACTTAACTTCGTTTGGCACTATGATTTGCGGCATGTACTCAGTGTCTGGAGGCTCAGTATCTAGCTCTATAGAGCATATATCTTGGCCTAGAGGCTTACCGTTAGTATCTATACTGCCAGGGTAAGTTATGCCAATAGCGCTGTTCTCAACTAGCTTAACAAACATTAACAGCCTTTGGAGAGCTTCCTTAACCTCTCTGCCCAGCTCTTCTTCAATACTAATTGTGGTTTGCGTTAGGCGAAAGCTTAATGCATTAGTCAGAGTGTTTATGAAGTCTAGGGCATTTGCAATCTCACTCACATCAAGAATGTTTAGCTCATAAAGCATTTGCTGTACCTCCTCCACATGCCTTACCTTCTTTACATCTTGATGAGAGACCTTGGGTGGTGGTATTGGCTCAGAATTCATTATTACTAAATGTGTTGTGCCGCCACTCTTACCCCTTATAGTATTTAGCTTGTTAGTAAGCTGTAGAGCTGCTAATGTAGCATACTGTATAGAGATTGTCTGATAATTTATGCCGTGAGTAACATCTAGAATAACAAAGCTGGGGCTAAACTCTTCCATAGCGCTCATTATCTTAGCAAAAGCCTTGTTGAATACATGTGTAGGGCTACCACTAAATCTGTACCCATGGAAGCTCCCTCTAGCAGGTGTCACAACAATCTCTATGAACTGCTTATAGCTGTCAATGCCACACATGCCCTTGTCAATGCTGTTAATGAACTTGTTGAGAAAGTCTTCATACCTTCTAGCTGCACACTCCCTAACACCAGTTGTTAAGCATGTAGAGTCATTTAAGTCAGCTAAACTGTCTAAGCCAAAGATAATGGTCTTTACATCTGCAAAGCCTTTAAAGAAGCATGTCAGGGCTAATGTAGTGCTGTGCGTCACTATACCCCAACTGCTATTCCCGTAAATGCGTTGAGCAAGGCGCTTAATACCTTCATGGCTTAGGCTAGGTATACTGATTTTGTAGTTTACCTGGCTCCACCTTGAGGGGTCTCCCCACACACCAATAACCAATGCCCTAGGCTTAGAACCCATCACCTCACCCTCTCTTCTTGCACAAGTTTTGAAGGCTCCACAGCTTCAGATCTCCTAAGCGCAAGTATGACTAAGTCTATTACTGGTTTTGCACCTAGAAGCAACCTCAGCGCTTCCTCAACATTTCCTTTACCAACAATGTCCTCCGGATACTCAAGAATCTTTAGATCACTATCAATACTCTCAAATAGCTTCTTCAGCTCCTTAAGGTCATCACCTCGGCGACTCCATGTGTAGGCATAGAGGATTTCTAGTGGTAGTAGTTTAGCTCTATACTCCTCAACCCCCATACTTCCAGCTCTATACATTTCATATTTGCTGAGGAGCTCTCCAAATTCGTGAGCTATTGATGAAAGTACATATAGCTCTCTCTTGAACTTCTCAAGACCCTTCTTCAAATCTTCTCTCTTCTCAACACCTACCAGCACACCTAACACCCCTGCCAACACATTGAGATTCCAGAAAGCTATCGGATCCTCAACCCACCTGTAGTACTTTGACGGCTTTTCGAGAGGCATAACGTAATACAATGCTTCTTGACCGCCGGGCTGTGGTTTGCTTGGGTAAAGCACTGTATGAGGTGCTCCAATGATGCAAGATGCTCTCACACTCTTTGCGTACTCCTCTAACAGGTGGACTGCATAGCGATAGAGTAGCAGGAGAGGCTCCTTTGCGTCCCCTATTGAAATGCTTATTGATAGTGATAGAGGTGGTAGAGTGCGCCTGATGTCTCTGCTCAGCTCATTTACATAGTACACTACGTGGCTCCACTTACCATACAGTGTTATGTCATCACCACCAGCATAGAGAGGTATTACATCTAAGTTGCGCCTCTCACCATCAACAATGAGATTCTTCGCGATCTTGACTGCTTTGAGGTATGCCTTACCAGCAATAACAGTGTTTACAAGGTCTGATAGCGTCACAAGCCTACTTGGAGACATTGAGTAAAGTGCTCTGACCTCGCCAAACATGTCAGCATCCATCTTAGCGACAGCTATTATGCCGAACTCGTCTAGATCAACAAGCTTAACATCACTTATCTCACCACCCTCTCTAACTACATACTTTGCTGGGTGGTAAAGCCCTAGAAGGGTGAAGCTGAAGACCACGTCAGTGCCTCTCCTTATGAGCTTTGACACAGCTTTGCTAAGCTCATCAAAGCCTTCACTTAGCCTCTGAATAATGTTATTACTGAACCCTGTGTAGAGACTAGCAATAGCCTCTGTAAAGATGAATAGATGTGGTGCGTTGACAAACCTTATCTTAATCCTAATACTCCTACTACTTAAATCAATTGAATTCAGCACAGAGTCAAGATAACTAAGCACGCTTCCAACAATTCTGTACGTAGCTTCATAGAGAGGATCAACAAACTCCGGGTCCTCAACATCATGAATACCGGCCCTTCTCAAGGGCAGTGACACAAGGATGTGCAGAGCCCCTACTGGTTTTAGAGGTACAAAAGCGATGCTCTCACTATACATTTCTTGCGCAAATTTTCTCAATATTAGCAGAGGACCTACAACATTTGCACCTACCTTGAGCTTTTCATGCAAGCCTCTGTAAATTGCTTCAAGGGCTTCGCCATCAGGTACGGCAATCCCCTGTTCATGTCTATACACATGTATTGATAGAATGGCTGTTAGCTCTCTGGAGGCAGTACCTATAGCTAGGCTTAAGTGTGTTGAGGTAGTTATGGTGTTTCCTGGTTCAAGCTTTTCACCAGATACTGCACTTACATAGTTCTTCAGCTCTTCGCTTAGCTCACGAGGTATAGCGAGCTTGAAGGGGTCTTTGTCAGGGTCTCTAAACACTGGCTCGCCTGTGATAGTGTCAAAGTCCTCAATTTCGGCATCTCTCGCTATGACTCCCCCGACCTCAGCTAGCTCAGCCCTTGACCCACTCCTCGCCTTCTCAACGGCTAGGCTCTGGGAGAGCGAGTTTATCACATCTATAAAGCTCGCCGAGGAGGAGCCTTGCTTTAAAGCCTTAACTGCCCTTTGAAATGATGCATCCTCAACTCTAAAAGGTTCTGAGTATGCAACTGTAAACCCTACTAAGCCTCCTAAGTACTTACTGAGCTCAAAGCCTGTCTCCCTCAGCTTCTTCACCCTCTCGCCAAAGTCCTCTAGGTCAGGGACTAGAATATCTATAGTGCCACCCTCAGAGACAAGCACATTGGCTTGCGGCATGCCTCCGAACAGCGTTAGTGCATAGTCAGAGAGTGCATCGAGAAGTAGCTCTAGCAACAGGCTTCTCCCCCTCATAACTCTTGACGCCGCAGCAGCCTTTACTGGGGCTGCTATGAACCCCTGGATGTTATTTGCATCTATAACGAGGAGCCTGAGCCTACCTTCTCTACCAAGCTGAGAAGCTGTTGCTAAAGCAGTTACAAGCTTGCTATGACTATAGAGACTTATGTCTGGAACTAGAGACCAGTAAATAGCTGACGGCACTAAAGTTGTTGTAGCCTTCAGAATGCTCTCTACAGTGTCCACAAAGCCTCTGGTGGTTGAGGGTGAAGAGCTGTAGACGCTCCTAGCCTTTTTGAGCATGTGCAGCAAGAGTAAGACGACTTCAGAATACGATGTGTTCTCCATTGCTTCTCTGAGGCTATAAGCCCTCAACTCAACAACTTCTCTCGGTAGAAGAGGTCTTACAGGTATCCACAGAGGCTCTTGAGCAAGCTCAGTAACCATGTTTACAAGGGCCTTGGTCACAGCTTCACTGTCTCCACGCTCAATAGCGTCCTGGAGGGGGTAGAACACTTTTTCAGCAGCTTCACTTCTAGCGTTTACACCACTCCACCTGCCAGAGGTCCCAGCGCTAATGTTTTGCAGACCAACGCTATTAATGTACCCCGTCTTGAGCAGTAGCCAGGTTGCAGACAGCATTGGTACATGCTCATGAGTGTAGCTATATGGTAGCCCAGCCCTAGCCTTAACCTCTTCAGCAACAGCTCTCTGCACCCCAACCATGAAGTCGTGCCTTGCTGGCTCAAGGCCACGCTCTGAAGCTGCTAAAGCATCTGCAGCACTAATGATGAAGTTGAAGTACTTCTTATCTTTCTCATCTAGAGACACTCCGAACATGTAATGGGCAACGCGTTCAGATATCTCATCATGCCTCTTGCTAGCAATAGCCTCTATACCCTCAGCAAACATACTCTCAACAGCCTCCTTAGCTCTATCAGCAACCACACCTAGCTTAGTCTTCTCAAGGCTATACCTCCGAGCAAACCGTAGAATAGGCTTTCCAATATCGTGAAGAAGTGCATAGATAGACAAGTTATATAGACTGGAGGCTACGTGAAGCACAGCTCACACCACCCAGGCCCGACAAGCCCTTGAGGAGTCTTGGCGAGCTTTATTGTGAGTTCATCCCATGTGTGGTGAAGGTAGGACTCCATAAAGGATTTGATCTGTTGATAGAGTTGAGAATCAGCCTCCTTTACAATGCTGAGGACCGTCTTAGCTGTGTGCCCAGTCATATACCCTATTCTAGCTATTACACAGCTAGACTCTTTTCCACAGTACCTAGTGTGAAAGCTCTCTAACAGCTTGACATAGCTGCTGAGCTCTTTATATAGCTTAGCCTTCTCAATCTCCTTTGACAGTATGTAGCATCCAAACTCTCTAAGAGCCTCTACAAGACTTAGCTTCTCAAGGAGGTGAAGCTTCTCAACATCACCCTTATGCTGTGGAACAGATGACACTACTAGCCTTAGTACATCCTCTTTAGGAGTCCTAATGCTAATGTGGTACCTAAGCTTGCCACAAGTAACAACAACTGCATACTGATTGGCAATAGGCTTCAACACGCCAGCTCTAAGCTCAACTACTTGAAGTTCTGAAACACTATAGCACTTAAGCTCAACAAAAACCTCGGGGTCTGAGACCAGAAGTGATTGAAATGAATCGACAAAACCTCCCTGCTTAGGAGGCTTAGGAGCTCTGAAGAACTGCGCTTCAAGGCCTTCAGAAACAAACTTGGGCTCTTTCACAAGATCTACACCACTCCTTAAGACATTGCTAAGCTTGCTCTTATCACCTACACTCTTCAGTAAGTGGAAGAGAATTGAGGTTCTAATGTAGCCCTTAAGCGTTGACCCAGGAACAACATGAGGATTTAGCTCAAGTATTTGCGCAGCTGGGGAAATACCTGTAGCTACCTTAACTTCCTGCTTACATAGAATCTCTGCAGAGTGTTTTTCAAGTACCTTAGGCATGTCTTCAGCCCTTACACCTAGGAGCTCATTTACAATATTAGGTGGAAGCCTATCCATATCGACAACGCACAAAGTGTCAGGGCTTTTCCTAACTACGTCAAGACCTGAAAACAGCTTCCTACCACTCCACACGTGTATAGGTGTTAGTGGGTGTAGAGTGAGAGCAAAGGTCTTTACAGATATTGCTGAGTTATGCATGTATCACCACCGGGTTAAACATTAGCACAGCTCTTCCATCATCAATGTGAAGAGCATGTGGCTTAGGAATGTCTTTAGCATATACAACGCTTCCAATATCCATTACGTAGACCAGGGGCAGTCTATACTCATTTATTGAAGGACCTGACCTACCCATGACAACCTCTCTAGTTGCGTAAGAGCCTGCTGGGTCCATCCATTTCCCTGGCGTCATAAATCCGAGGGTGTAGTTGTATCCCTGCACCCAACCACTAAACCTTGTTAGAACCTCTAGGTCCTCACTTCTTATAGCCAAGCCCAATTCTAATCTAAATCTTCCCCAGCCCCTGCTCCTCAAGCCACCAATACCAAACTTCTGAAGAGCCTCAAGCAAGTTAAGACTACACTTAATAGCTTCCTCACTACCCCTAAAGGCTAGCCATAGAGGAGTAAATGGCTTTGCCCCGTAGACCTCGTAAACATCCGCACTACCGCTTAATCTGTCAATCCTATTCCTATACTCAGTAACAAATGTAAAGAGCTCTTCTGGTATATGAGGAGCTATTTTACTACACTCTTCATCTACACATGCAACTCCCTTGACCCTCTTAAGCTCTAAGAGCTCCACAGCACTACTAGTACAATTAATAGCAATTCTATCTATCTGCACTTCTTGCACTATTGGGACTCCTTTTGCAGATACACATTTAGTGACAGAGTCCATTACTTGCTTTAGTGTTGAAAGCGTTATGAATGAACCCCTAATTCTCGCTGCCTTACCTAAACACGGTATCTTAGGGAAGGGAGCCAACAGCCTTAGCTCCTTACCCACAGTAGTCGTTGGTAGTAATGCTGAGGCCTCTAGCTCTCCGCGAGTCACCAGCTCTGCACATCTTTCTGAGCCTGTGAGGTAAGCTGTGTAGATAAGGGCTCTGAGAATTGTTGTATGATCAACTATTCTTTTAGGCTCTCTCCACCCAACATGATAACCTTTGTCAAATACTAATACAGCTACTCTTATAAATGGCATGACTTTGCAGCCTTGCGCTAGCTAAAGATGGCGCTCTTAATTGCATTAGCAAGACTCTTAATATCTGACTCAAACTCGCCGACATCGCTGTATGTTTTTCTAATGTTAGGCACTTCAACAAGCTTTGGAGCACCATCCATGTTCTGCACCTTTTCAACAGCTACAGCTATCTTAATGAACTTCACCCTGCCATAACCTCTACTACCAGATGCCCCAAGATACGTCTCTTCAATGAGCCTGAGCCCAGTGGCTAGCGTGGTCAAGTACTTTTCAATCATGTCAGCATCATTGTCGAAGAGCAACAGTGTTATTCTTCCTCCAAACCTTACACCAGGCTTGACACGAACAATATCCCTGGGGTCGGCAGCAGATGTAATTCTATCAATTCTATTCTCAGATTTCTCTTCAAGAAAATCTGCAACAGACTTAGCACCAATCTGCTTTACATAATCTTCTGCTGGGAAGAAGTCGTCAATTATAAGCCTTGTTACACTCAACATGCTGAACACCTTATCAATGTCTACAGCTTTACCTTCACGCTGTGCCCTCTCACTAAGCTGAATATGTTGAAGAGCCACATAACCAAATAGCTCATCAATAATACACCTATTTAGAACGTCATTTATAAAGTCGTCTAAATTCATAGCACTTAAGCTTCTCACATGCTGCCAGATTCTATAGTCAGTTGTGTAAAACTTTTTATTTAATGCAAGCTCTAGCAAACTCCTCATTCTACCCTTAAAACTTGAGCCAGGCACATACGGAACATCTAATAACCCTATGCCACTATAGTGTCTTCTCGTAACCATTGGATATGTATCGCCGCCACCAATTCTATAAGCCTGAGCCTGAATAGGCATTCTAATCAATAGCCCTGTCCTATTCTCAAACTCGATATCGAAAATTACAAAGCCCTTTAACTGTCGTTGGAAGTATTTAGGAGTAGACATGGGCAATCACCGAGCATAGGGGGTTACGTATACTCGTAAATGAGAACTGCAAATGCGTCTAGAATTGTCCTAGCTTTTTCAGCAAATCCCTTAGCCTCGTTCCAGCTAGTTTTTGCTGTGTCGATAATGCTTCTAAGCATACTGTCAATATAATTTGCTATGGCATCTGATAGCTGTCCTCTTGCAGCCTGATACCTAACCATAATCAAAGCTTTACTTAGGTCAATAAGAAGCGATGGATCGTATTTAGCAGATGCAGTAAGGCGATCTAAAGCTGATGTGACAATCTCATGGACTCTTCGATAAGCTGTGCCACTGGTTCTACCAATAATGGTTCTAATAGTGTGTGGAGGTAGGCTCAAAATCTTCTCAACTTCATCAACAAGAAGCTTCTCATCGCGAAGTACTTGCGAGTTGAACTCCAGCTCACCAGGCCTTTTAAGTTGAGGTTTTGAGCTTAAACTCAAAGTTTCACCACACATATTATGTCATGAAGTGCAGATAAACTTTAATGCTGCTTTATCATAAGCACTTTCCATGCTTCAGGTGATGGTATGCACATAACATTGAGTGCTAAGGGAAATGGCGTTGAGATACCTGAAATTGTTATTGATTCTTGGAGGCCTGCTGTCTTACTCGGGATGAACTCTACACTAAAGTCCATGGTCGCTAGAAGCCTTGTCTGGGAAAGACCCAACCTAGGAGACCTGGGTGTGCAGCTGAGTATAAAGGTTGATGGTGAGGAGGTGAAGGAGAAAGAGGATATGTGTACTGCTCGAGCTGAGTGCCTTTACATTGAAGATGCAAGGCTTATTCTTAGGTTTGGTTTACCAACACTAGCTAGTATTGAAAGTGAGCTTAGGAATATCGAGTATTTTGCTGAGAGTGTAAGAGAAAGCGTATTTGAACTGCTTAAGGAGTCTGCTAAGAGGCTTAGAATGATTATATATGAGAAGCTGTTTGGCATCTTATCTAAGTACTGTGATTATAGAAGCAGGATTAGTGATGAAATATATATACGGCTTTACAGCGATATCCTTGGCAATGTGAAGCGCAGGCTTGAAGCTGAGTTGAAGAAGCTTGAAACCTCGGGTATAAAGGATGTAAGTATTGATAATGTGTTTCCAATGGATGTTGATGTTGATTGTAAAGAGTTTGAGAAGCACAATATCAAAATCCGCATTTTTGATTATAGACTAAAAAAGCCTGTGCTCCTTGAGCATGTTTCATCAGCTATTGCAGCTGTTATGACATTTAAGCTTGTAGCATACTTTCTCTCTACATACATAGACAAGCAGTTTAAGATTCTTGTTATTGAAGAGCCTGAAGAAGCTATGTCACCACCACAACAAGTACTATTTGCGATGTTTTTACGCAAGGCTCTTGATGAAGTTAAGACACTCTACAATCACCAGCCAGTGTTTACAGTTATTACTACACACTCGCCCTACATACCATTGTCTATTAGTGATGCTGATACATACTACTTCTACTTTGATATAGAGAAAAGAGTCTTTACAGCTACCAGAACTCCACCTGCAAGACCATTTGTATATGCCGAAATATTTCAGCCAATTATTACTGAAGAAAGGTGAGCAAACAATCACGGATATCTGTATGGTTTTAGACCTATTAACACTATCAGAATGTAGCCATCCACGTAAAGAGGTGAAGCTTGAAAGCAAGGTGCTGAAGCACATTATGGAAATAGCTGATGCTAACGGCGCTATTTATGTATCTCGAAGGCAGTATGAGAAGTATTATCGTTACCCAGGCTCTGCATATAGAACTCTTGGACTACTGATAAACATCATTAAACTTTATTCGAAGAAAGATGTTAAAGACGTTGAGGAGTTAGGGCTAGAGGATTTTGTAGAGAAGCTGAGGCAGACTAAACACGGTGATGAGTATATAGAGCTATTGTCAGCTATAAGGAGGCTGTTTCTGAATTGCAACTGCAATAAAACAATTATTTGTCTAAATGATGTACTACCTGAAGACAGATTTATTCCAGCAATAAGGAGCAGACTAAGTAATGCTGAATTTAAGGTGATAAAGTCCTTAGGAAGCAAGCTAAACGTATACATGCTGAAGAAGGAAGAAAAATAACAATATTAACATTAATTCTCCTCCTAACTGCAATTCTTCAACTACAAATAGCGGGACTCATAGAAAAAGAGAAAAATATAGATACAAACCATAGACTCAAAACCATTAAGAAGTAAAAATTGTTACTGTTGTTTACCTCAGTTTCAGCGACCTCATTCAACTCCTTTAAGTGTAGAATTTCAACTCTATTTCATCAGAACAACCACATTCAATTCTTTTCATGGCTTAATCAGAACACTTACATAAAGTCAACCCCTTCTCATCAGAACACTAATGCGAAGTGCTTTGAAGTCTCTATGAATGTTCTAATTATTTTCATAAACACTTTTAAAGAAAAGCTTAAGAAAATCTCAAATAGCACACAAACCAGAAACTCCCAAAAGGGAGTAGAAAGGTGAATGTCGTGTTGTTGCCGTGTCCTACGCCTGTGAAGTATGAAACTCCCAAAAGGGAGTAGAAAGGCAGACATAACTGTGCCTATATGGTCTCCAGACGCTTTCATGATGAAACTCCCAAAAGGGAGTAGAAAGAAAGATTCTACAGAGCTGTGAACGAGAGTCTGAGGCACAAAAGAAACTCCCAAAAGGGAGTAGAAAGGGCGTAACCTTGAGCATCCCAACAATTGCAAACGTGATCATTATGAAACTCCCAAAAGGGAGTAGAAAGTTATGCGAACCTCGAAACTGTCCTCAAATGGCACAATCTCCTTTGAAACTCCCAAAAGGGAGTAGAAAGTTGGTATTCTTGCTTTAACTGTCTTAGCTTTCTAAAGGCTTTCAGAAACTCCCAAAAGGGAGTAGAAAGTGCAAATGCTTCTGAATCTCAGCTTATTTTCATCAACATCAAGAAACTCCCAAAAGGGAGTAGAAAGTGCAAATGCTTCTGAATCTCAGCTTATTTTCATCAACATCAAGAAACTCCCAAAAGGGAGTAGAAAGTGCTTAAATTGAAAGATGAAATGGAAAAGCGTAGAAAAGCTGGAAGAAACTCCCAAAAGGGAGTAGAAAGTTAGAAGGGCCTTAGAGGAGGGCAAGCTTATTGCATTTGAGGTTGAAACTCCCAAAAGGGAGTAGAAAGTAATCATTGAATAGTAGGTACTCATTCACGGCTCTGAGAATACGAAACTCCCAAAAGGGAGTAGAAAGGCACAAAGTTGTTGTAGTAATGCGTTGTTTAACACTATTTTATGAAACTCCCAAAAGGGAGTAGAAAGATAATCAGAAGTTTGTTTGAGAGGGCTAAGGAGGTATGCAAGTAGAAACTCCCAAAAGGGAGTAGAAAGAGTGTGGCTACCTCTCCCCTTATACTGCTCTTGCTTAGAGCCTCCGAAACTCCCAAAAGGGAGTAGAAAGTGAGATGTTAGAACATTCTCTAAAATGTCAATGAGAGATAACTGAAACTCCCAAAAGGGAGTAGAAAGTTGCTACAGCTGTAGATAACTGAAAGCGATTTCCATCTAACAGAAACTCCCAAAAGGGAGTAGAAAGCACAACACTTTGGAGCACAAGCAACGCCTATGTAGCATCATCAAGAAACTCCCAAAAGGGAGTAGAAAGTCATTCTACTCATTATTTCACTCACCTTCCACTCATGATAATTGAAACTCCCAAAAGGGAGTAGAAAGACATACAATACTTATAAACAGTGCTGTTGCTCTGCATGCACAGCACCGAAACTCCCAAAAGGGAGTAGAAAGCACATCTTCGAGCATCTTCTCAGCCATGTCAATTGCTTGTGGAAACTCCCAAAAGGGAGTAGAAAGTTCTGCTCATCGTCTCCCCCGATTAAAAAAATGTTAATGAAACTCCCAAAAGGGAGTAGAAAGCCACAGGTTCATTTGTCACAGGTATAAGCGTTGATAAGAGGGGCGAAACTCCCAAAAGGGAGTAGAAAGTTTCTGGAGTACTTCCTAGCCAGCTGATCCCAGTCAGGCGAAGTGAAACTCCCAAAAGGGAGTAGAAAGGTTTTTCTTGGCTTGAAGCCATAATCGCCCCTGAGAGGTAGGAAACTCCCAAAAGGGAGTAGAAAGTTACGCGGGCTCTCTACAGACTGCTGGAGAGCGTGGCTGAAACTCCCAAAAGGGAGTAGAAAGGCGTTCTGTAGCTTATGCTGTAGCCGTCTGCCTTCATGATTTTCCAGAAACTCCCAAAAGGGAGTAGAAAGCTGTTACAACATCTGTGACTGTTACTAGGACTAAGACTGTTAGAAACTCCCAAAAGGGAGTAGAAAGCTGCAACACACTACACCCTCTGATGTTGCCCAGCACCTAGCCTCAGGCTGAAACTCCCAAAAGGGAGTAGAAAGTGAGAACCTCGTCCAACCCCTTCCTCTCGGGGCTATGCCAGAAACTCCCAAAAGGGAGTAGAAAGGAGATGAGGTTGGCTTTGGCGAAGAGAACGGCTCAGCTGAGGAAACTCCCAAAAGGGAGTAGAAAGGTCATTAAGCTTCTCAATGCTTTGCCTGAGCTCGCTAAGCTCGTGAAACTCCCAAAAGGGAGTAGAAAGCGTCTTTTTAGTTGTTTTATCCATCTCTTTCTGTTTCTCTCTGGAAACTCCCAAAAGGGAGTAGAAAGTCAAACACCCTAACCTTCTCACCCGTTTTAACCCCTAGGAAATGAGGAAACTCCCAAAAGGGAGTAGAAAGATCCTAAATCCTAGCATTAGCGTGAAACGTATAAATCCCTTGAAACTCCCAAAAGGGAGTAGAAAGAACAACAAAATTATAGAGTGCCTCTTTCTCCATCTTCTTATCCTTTCTGAAACTCCCAAAAGGGAGTAGAAAGCAGGAGCAATGTTGATAAACGGAGCGAGCGCCAATGGACTGCCAGGAAACTCCCAAAAGGGAGTAGAAAGATAGTGTTCTCTACAATACTTGTGTAGAGAAATCATTAAATGTGAAACTCCCAAAAGGGAGTAGAAAGCATTGCCCAAGCCATCAAAGACCTTGATAACGGTTCCTACCAAGAAACTCCCAAAAGGGAGTAGAAAGTGACACTTGGGGTTCATGCAGGGAGTGGAAAAGCATATTATGAAACTCCCAAAAGGGAGTAGAAAGAACAGCTTATAATTAATCACAAACACCATTTACTTAATCAGAAACTCCCAAAAGGGAGTAGAAAGAGCATATAACAGCTCTCGGTGACCTAAAATGAAAGAAATCATAGAAACTCCCAAAAGGGAGTAGAAAGCTAGGTCTTCTATCAGCACACCACTTCACATGGCTAACGCTATCAGAAACTCCCAAAAGGGAGTAGAAAGTTGGCATTTATGAACATCTTTGAGGATGCTACATAGGCGTGAAACTCCCAAAAGGGAGTAGAAAGCAAAATTCTCTAGCTATGCGTATTGTTTTAACTATCATTGTGGTGGCTGAAACTCCCAAAAGGGAGTAGAAAGTGGGAAATACAACTTAACCAGCTATTGGTGGAGAGTAGATGGAAACTCCCAAAAGGGAGTAGAAAGTTATCATAAACATAGAAGCTAACGTCATGTATGTTTTGGTATAGGAAACTCCCAAAAGGGAGTAGAAAGGATGATTTACCAGCATAGTTAGTTGCAACTAGACACACCTCGACAGGCAGAAACTCCCAAAAGGGAGTAGAAAGGGTGAAAGGCTGGCTGTCAGTCTGATGGAGCTGGAGGTAGGGAAACTCCCAAAAGGGAGTAGAAAGTAGAATACTCACAGCACAGGACATAGCAAACGCAATAGACCAGCTGAGGAAACTCCCAAAAGGGAGTAGAAAGTGACATCGACTTTCTGTTTCCTAATAGCGTCAGCTAGATCCGCCAAGAAACTCCCAAAAGGGAGTAGAAAGCTTATCAATTACAGGTTGCTTTCCATCCATTTCTACGCACCAGAAACTCCCAAAAGGGAGTAGAAAGTGTTTTCTTTGGTGTGGAATGTGGCTAGGCGGAGAAGAGAAGGGAAACTCCCAAAAGGGAGTAGAAAGTAGCTAGAGAGTTCTGCAAAGAATGCTAACCACACACCTCTCGGAAACTCCCAAAAGGGAGTAGAAAGTCCGTGTCTATATGCTATGTGTAGCCTCAGACCCTTTCTGAAACTCCCAAAAGGGAGTAGAAAGATACTCTCCCTCATCTACAGCCCATTTGAAGTACTGCTCGAAGAAACTCCCAAAAGGGAGTAGAAAGCTTCTAATGGAGCTTTCCTCTTCCTCGCCCCCTCAACCAGAAACTCCCAAAAGGGAGTAGAAAGTCTGCAGCCATGTTCTTCGCCTGATTTTCGCTGTTCATCTCTTTCTGAAACTCCCAAAAGGGAGTAGAAAGAGGAATCCAATGCCATGCGAAAGGATGTTTGGAGAGAAGTGCGAAACTCCCAAAAGGGAGTAGAAAGTTGCAAACATTGTGTGCCTCTTTCAATAGGTTTGCCATCTCGAAACTCCCAAAAGGGAGTAGAAAGGCACTTCAGGTACCCGCCTCCTGAGAGGCTTGCTGAGTTCTATTGGAAACTCCCAAAAGGGAGTAGAAAGATTGAATTCACCTACTCGACATTTTTTTCAATGAATATACTGAATAAGAAACTCCCAAAAGGGAGTAGAAAGCAAGCTTGCAGATAAGCTTCATAGCATGGTCATCAGCTTGAGGTAGAAACTCCCAAAAGGGAGTAGAAAGTGATTTAGATTCGCAAATGTAATTATCTTTGCCTTGTTTGACTCTATGAAACTCCCAAAAGGGAGTAGAAAGTAGGTACACTGGCATTGCTTTGACTGCGTAGAGCTTGTCTATGGAAACTCCCAAAAGGGAGTAGAAAGCTGCCACACCTTGGCTGGGTACACATAAACCTTCTTACCAAGAAACTCCCAAAAGGGAGTAGAAAGGAAGATAGGTATAGATCGTTTGAAATCGAGTTTGAGGCTCATTTAGAAACTCCCAAAAGGGAGTAGAAAGGTGTATTGCATATAGCTTAATAAGTGGGTGTAGCACCAACATGTATGTAGGTGTACTAATATGTCTGTATCGTTCACCGTAAGAATATCTAGGGAGCTTTA
>JAPWUB010000095.1 GCA_028275745.1 Desulfurococcales archaeon
GCCTCTACATCAGCTTTAACCTCTTTCCTCAACGCATCTATCTCTGCCTTAAGCTCAGCCCTATCCTTATCAATTTCAGCTCTGAGCTCTGACCTAACCCTGTTAATCTCCTCCCTAAGCTCATTCCTAGTTTTATCTATTTCTGCTTTGAGTTCTGCCTTAGCCTTCTCAACATCACTCTTCGTTGCAACCTCCCTCAACAAGCCTTGGAGCAGTACTAGCCTAGCTCTCCTATTCCTAGCAACACCCTCAGCTATAAACGATAGGAACTCCTCCCTAACCTTCTCATCACTTTTAAGCTCCTCAAGAAGCTTCTCAGCCAAAGACAAGCTGATCACACCCAATATAGATACAAGGTGATTTAGAGAGTGTTTTAAGTATTCAATGTACTTAGTCAAGATTTCTGAAGTTCTGAAGGGAGCTTCATGTTGAAAGTTTTGTGAGGTTTAAAGCTCTATAGCTTCTGCTAGGTAGTAGTTCCTGTGGTAAACCACTTGCTTATCTCCTACTATCCTGAACTTGCCCTCTAACACTATTTCCTCTGCGTTCTTGCCTATCATTACTCTGTATTCTCCAGGCTCTATGACGAGGTTCATGTTCTTGTCGTAGAATGCTAGTACTTCTGTTGGTATTCTGAAGAGCACTTTCTTTGCTTGTCCAGGTTCTAGGTAAACCTTCTTGAAGGCCTTAAGCTCTTTGACTGGTCTTGTAACTTCTGAGTACTCTTTTGATATGTATAGCTGGACAACTTCCTTTCCAGGGTACTTACCCACGTTCTCTACAGTTACCTCAACCTCTACAACACTGAATGGCTTTACCTCAGGAGTCTTAATGACTAAGTCTCTATACCTAAACTCTGTGTAGCTAAGCCCGAAGCCGAATGGGAATAGAGGCTTTGCGTCAACATCTATATAGTCTTTGAATGATGATGGTTTTCTAGAGTAGTATACAGGTACTTGACCAACTGTTTTCGGTACTGATACAGGTAGCCTTCCACTTGGATTTGCATCGCCAAAGATTACGTCAGCTATGGCGTTTCCCCCCTCTTCACCTGGGAACCAAGCCTCAATAACAGCGTTTACATAGGGCAGGATACTTGTTATTGATAGGGGTCTACCGTTTATGAGCACGAGAACTATTGGTTTGCCAACCTTGTGCAGCTCCTTTATAAGCTCTTCCTGGACCCCTGGAAGACCAAGGCTTGCCCTATCAACTCCTTCACCAGATGTGTGCTGGACAACCTCTTTCTTGAGCCCAAACCATGCTGGATCTAGACCGCTCTTCTCACCCATAACAGCTATGACTACGTCCGCCTCTCTAGCAATCTTTATAGCCTCCTCAAACCCACTCCTATCCCGAGAATCTACGTCACAGCCCTTCGCATAGAGAACCCTTGTCTCTTTAGATACCTTACTCCTTATACCCTCAAGAACTGTGACAACCCTAACAGATGTAGTGCTTCTAGCTAGGTGTGCATCGTAGTGGTAGTCCCCAAGCATGTTCCTAGGCTCATTAGCGTTCGGACCTATAACCGCTACAGCCTTTAGGTTCTTTGGCAGCGGCAGTATCCCATCATTCTTGAGCAGGATTATAGATTCTCTCGCAGCTTCTAGAGCAAGCTTCCTATGCTCCTCATTATCCAGTGATTCAGGAACTCTCGACTCGTCTACGTAGGGATTCTCGAAGAGTCCTAGAGCCTCTTTAAGCTTTAGCACTCTCTCAACAGCTCTGTTGAGCAGTGATTCAGGTATCTCTCCCTCCTTAACAGCCTTAACTATGTCGTCAAAGCATATTATGTCTGGAAACACTATATCTACTCCCGCCTCTAAAGCTATCTTAAAAGCCTCTACACAGCTCCTAGCAACCCTATGAACTGTGTGAAGCATTAGAACAGCATTGTAGTCCGAGACCACAACGCCTTCAAAACCCCACTGACCCCTTAGAATATCCGTTAAGAGCCACTTATTAGCGTGGCAAGGCACTCCATCTATCTCGTGATACGCTGGCATAACAGCCTGTGCTCTACCAACCCTTATAGCCACCTCAAAAGTGTAGAGGTGCTGCTCTAGAAACTCCCTCAACCCTAGATGTACCTGAGCAATATTTCTACCTCCCTCAGGAAATCCATGACCAGCAAAGTGCTTTGTAGTCGCTACAACACCTTTCCTAAGGTCTTCGCCCTGAAGCCCTGTGACATAGGCAAGACCTATTGAGGCCGCCAGGTACGGGTCTTCACCGTATGTTTCTTCGCATCTACCCCACCTAGGATCTCTGCAAAGGTCTAGAACAGGCGATAGACAGTGCCTAGATCCTATAGACAGAACCTGTTGCCTAATAGCCAAGGCAACTCTGTGAACAAGCTCAGGGTTCCAGGTGGATGCAAGGGCTATGGCTTGAGGGAAAGCCGTTGCTGTAGGAGCAAGCAAACCTGCTAAGCACTCCTCATGAATAATTGCTGGTATTCCAAGCCTAGTCTTCTCAACCAAGAACCTCTGAACCTGGTTAGCAATCCTCGCAGCCTCCTTTGGTGAGAAGCCAAGCCATGAGCCTCCAACACGAGTGATCTCGCCAATGCCATGTCTAAGTATCTGCCTAGCCTTCTCCTCAGAGAACGCTCTCCCATCAACAAGCCTATCAACAGGAACAGACATTAGTTGTGCAACCTTCTCCTCAACACTCATCCTAGCCAACAGCTCCTTAACCCTTGAGCTCACAAAACCTCACCGCTCTAACTCAGCAATGTTGCAGAATAAAAAACCTTTTTGCTTAACACCTTTGCAATGCATTGGATGCGGAGTGATCTTAATATATAGAAAGGTGTGGGTAGTGTATCTCAGCTTTTTAAGAAGTGTTTTAAGCTTGTTCACAGCATTGAGGATTGTAGGTGTGGGTTATGGATTTGCCTAGGCTTGTAGGGGTTATTCACTTGCCTAGCCTAAGGTTGGCTGCTTTGAGGAGGGATGTTGATAGTGTTGTTGCTTTTATTGAGAGGGAGGCAAGGGTTTTGGAGGAGGCGGGGTTTGATGGTGTTATAGTTGAGAACTTTGGTGATGCGCCATTCTCTAAGAGGGTTTCTGAGCCAGAGATTCTGGGGGTAATAGCTGTTGCGTTGCATGTTGCTAGGAGGAGCTTCAACGGTTTTGTAGGGCTAAACATCCTTAGGAGCTCTGCTGTAGAGGCGTATAGGATTGCCTATGTATTTAGAGCTGACTTCATAAGGGTTAACGCCTATGCAGAGACCCTGGCAACAGATTCTGGCTTGATAGAGCCTTCAGCTCCTAGCCTAGCTGAGCTAAGGCACTTAATGCCAGGTGTGAAGATATTTGGAGACATCTTGTGCAAGCACAGTGGAAGCATAGACCTCGTTGCAAGGGCATTCACAAGGATTGCTCAAAGCCTTGGAGAAGAGCCGTTAGCTGAGGCTATTAGGGAGAGCATTAGGGAGATAATAATGGATGCTGCTGAAAGGGGATTAGCAGACGCATTAATTGTTACTGGTGGTAGAACAGGTGAGGCACCGCCAAAGGAATTCCTAAAATTCGTTAAGCAGGTATCACCAAAACCAGTTTACCTAGGAAGCGGAGCAACAGCTGAAAACATAGCTGAATACGCAAAGCTATGCGATGGCGTAATTGTTGGTAGCTACATAAAGGTTGGTGGAAGAGCAGGAAACCCAACAGATCCGGAGAAGGCAAGGAGATTCGCAAAAGCATTTAGAGAAGCCTTTGCAAAGTGATCAGCAAGGGCATCCATCAACACCAAGCTTCAGCGAAAGGGTAGGTCTCATCACAGCAGGTAAGGAAGGT
>JAPWUB010000096.1 GCA_028275745.1 Desulfurococcales archaeon
AACCTTGACCCGAGGCTCGCTAAGAAGAGGGCCAGGGTTCTCTCAAGAAATGTTGAGCTTATTAGCAATAGCACAAGAGTTGTAACCATAAATATTGGTAGGAAGAGAGCTGTAAAGGCGTTTATGGGTAGAGTGCTCTTTGGTGTTACGGGGCTTGAGAATTTGAGGGATTTTGTAGACTTGCTGAGGTTCGGCACTCTCGTTGGTGTTGGTAAGTCTAGGGGCATTGGTTTCGGGTTTTACAGGTATAGAGTGCTCTCACCAAAGCAGGGCAGGGGGGCTAGTGGAGGTGGTGATAGCTGAAGAGGTTAGTTGTAGTGCCATATTCTAGGAGGCTGAGCGATATTGTTAAAGCTGTTGGTGTTGATGAAGAGTCGCTAGCCCTTGTCTTCACCCACGGCCCTCTGAAAGAGCAATTCACTGAGCTCAGTAATAGTGTTATTGCTGTTGAGTCTAGCGACATTGCTAAAGCCATTGCAGCTGCCTCTGCATATGCTAGGGATTTTGAGAGGGTTAGGGTTGTGGTGTCAGAGACTCTAACACCATACACAGCACTTGCCTCTGCATTAACATACATAGCTCTGTCAACTCTTGAGCCCTTCAGCAGCTTTAGGCTTGAGCCTCTAGCAGTATACCACATGGGTAGGCTGATAGAGTTCTCTGGAAAGCCAAGGCTCTGGTTGAGGGGCTTAAGGGATCTCGAGCTTGTAAAGGCTCTTAACATAGGTTGCCTAGGTGTTAGGGAAGCTGCTGAGAGGTGCTCCATCCCTATTGAGAGCGCTAGGAGAAGGCTTGTCGAGCTGGGCAGGGGCGGGCTTGTAGAGGGCTTTAGAAGTGGTAGAAGAACTGTTTACTGCTTGACAGATTTTGGAAGGATGCTCATAACCTAGAGCAAAACTTTCTGTAGAAGCATGCTGAACACTTTCGTGTACTTGTCGTAGGTCTGGGGAGCCTCTCTTCTTCAACAACTCTCCACAGCTCTCTAACAAGCCTATACACGTGCTCTCTAAGCGCTGAGCCTACTCTAACCTCAAATGCTGCTCCACCCTCTGCAGAAACTATGAGCGCTCTCTTCACAGGCTTTCTGAAAGTCTCTTCAACAGCAATGGCATAGGCAATGACTTGAACCAGGTGATGAATAGCAAACCTCTTCACCTTCTCTGGAGAGGTCTCGAGCTTAACCTCTATAGGCACAGCCTCAGAACCTGTTAAAGCAACTGCATCCACCTTGCCGCAGAGCCCAAGACTCTTAGACTCTACAAAAGCTTCTAGCACTAGAGTGAAATCCTCTTCAACAAACCTTCTAACTATTTCACCAAGCCTAAGCTCAGAAGGGGCCACAGCCTTTGCATACATCATCGACTCTGTAGCGGGCTCAAATAGGCTGAACAGCTTGAAGTAGGCTATTCTGGGGCAGTAAGCAAACTCTTTAACCAGTGTTATCGGGATTAGAGAATTCTTGATCTCTCCTCACCAACACTACTCTGCAAGCCGTAGGTGAGAGCCTTTTCAAAACTCTCACCAGGTATGACAGCAACGAACACGCTATCCGTGGACCTATCTATTATTCTAAGAAGAGCCCTGTAAGCATCCTTAGCCAAGGCAGAGCCTCCCCTAGCGATGTAGAGACTCCTCTGAATCCTCATAAAACCAAGCCCCTTGAGCCTCTCAGCAGCCTCAAACCTCTTCCCATTATCAGAAATATCATATGCTACTATGATGTATGTAGTCATAGAGACGCCCTAAACCCCCTGTACTCCCTAGCCTCTCTAATGCAGTCTGCTAGCTCCCAAGCCTCTCTCTTAATAATCTCGCCTAGCTCAAGCCTCTTATTAACCTTGTTATAGAAGTAGCTCGAGCCCAGATTCTCTAACACAACTTTTGCAACTTCTCTCCTCGTCTCATAATCAAGTCTGTTTTCAGAGACTTCAAACCTAATCCTCTTAGCGTTTATAGCTAGAGGCTTATCAACAACAACGGCTCTAAACATCTCAACAAAGTCTAGGGTTAGAGAGGGCTTGCCACTCTTTGGAGTGTGAAAAACCCCTAGGTAGGGGTCTAAACCAGCTAACAGCAAAGCTTTTTCACAAGCACTATAGAGTATTGCGTAGCCGTAGTTGAGAGCCATGTTGAAGGGATCCTTAGCGTCATGATCCCTACCTGTAAAGCTAAGCTCTTTCGGCAAGGTATAGGCAATTGCTTGCCAGTAGATCTTCGCAGCCCTTGCCTCAAGGTTTCTAAGGATATCTTCATCCATGTTTGTAGAGCTCCTGACCTCTGTTGCTATGGAGTCCACCCTGTACGCCTCTTCCCTAAGCGAGGCATCTCTATAGTTCTTAGCAAGGTACCTCACAACCTCTGCCTGATTCACAATCTTTGTGTAGATAAACTCTCTAGCAAGTCTCTTACCAAACTCCCTTGGGAAGAGGGTGTATTGAGTAACTCTAGTGGCAACAGTCTTGCTTATGTATGGAGGGTAAACCCTTGCGACAGGAAACCCTGTATAGTCGAGGAAAACAATGTCTATACCCTTAGCTGTTGCTAAGCTAATTGCTTTAGACGATATTCCCACCCTCGATGATGCAATGATTATTGCATCCACATCTGAAGGAACCACAACTCTTTCAAAACCCTCTTTCACCTTCTTCACAACATATATTCCCCCCTTCCTAGCCACTAATCTAGATCCTGGGGAAGCTATGAAGAATACCTTCATCTTCTGCACACCTCTATGTAGGGACAGGTTTGTGGACACTGTTCAGGGGGTTGCGGCGGCTCATCTGGATGCTCCAGCATCATCGCCACCCTATCCCTAGTCTCTAGAAAGGCTCTCCTCAAGCTATCATCTACTCTAATAACCCTCCAGCTGAGCAAAGGTCCTTCACCTAGATTCACATAGACAGCAACCCCATAGTCAACTGGATGCCCTGTCCAAGCCTCTACAGCTAGTGCATAACCTGCCAAAGCAAGCTCCTTCCTCTCAAACCCCCTATCCCACGACGGTGCCAAGGCTATGTCAACAGGTATGAACCCCACTAAGAGGTCTGGCTTAACATAGTCCGAGAGCCCTATGGGGGCTGCAGGTATCATGGGCTCTACAGATATTGGCACCCCCTCCTCAGAGCTGTAGAGAGCAAGCCCAAGAGACTTTCTAAACAACTTATGTAAAGAATCTTTACACCTCTTAACAGAGGGGTCAAGAGAGTTAACAATCCTATCAAAACCCCTCACCAAATCCCAGAGAGAGTCCTGCAAATGCCTAAACGGATAGAGAAAAACCTCATGAACAGCCCTACCAAGAGCAAACACACCACCATCAACCCTAACCCTAGCAACCCTCCTAAGCCAAACATCCCTCTTCACAGAACAAGGACTAGTAACATCAGAAATACTAGGCCTAGCAAAAAACCTAGCACCAACAACATCAAACCTCCAACCCCTAACCTCAGCAACAACCTCACCACCAACAACTCTAACAAAATCCCAGACCCACCTAGGGAACACAGACAACACCAAAAAGTACAAGTGTTACGAGCTTTACAAAAGTTTGTCGCTGTTGTTTACCTCAGTTTCAGCGACCTCATTCAACTCCTTTAAGTGTAGAATTTCATCTCTATATAATCAGAACAACCACATTCAATTCTTTTCATGGCTTAATCAGAACACTTACATAAAGTCAACTCCTTCTCATCAGAACACTATTGTAAGAATCTGCGAAGATTCTATAGATATTCTGATTAACCTCATAAAAACTTTTAAAGAAAAGCTTAAGAAAATCTCAAATAGCACACAAACCAGAA
>JAPWUB010000097.1 GCA_028275745.1 Desulfurococcales archaeon
CAATAAACAATGCACAAAGCTCTAACCCGCCTAAGACCATAATAGTGCAGCTAACTGACAACACAACCAGGGCAACAACAAAGATACAGGGCTGTTGGCGGAGTACAGTACTAAACTAGAGCTAGTGAGTTAGAGCCTTTAACATGAACCTAGACGATGTTGTTGAGAGGATGGCTAACCATGTAAGGGTCTACAGATCGATGCATCTCTACAGGGATGAGAGGCTGGAGATATTAGCAAAGAAGAGCATCAGGTCGTAGCTAGCTGACTACTTGAGGGGGTCTTCAGAGTTCTTCAAGCTGGTAGGCGATGTAGACCTCAACGTCTTCGAACTCTTCGTGTCATTCGTATTCGAGGTTCAGAGGATCAAGAGGAGGGCATCTATGTACATGTTCATGATGCTGGGGGCAGCAATAGCATCACCATTTCTAGCAGTAGCAACACTGCAGCTAGGGGCTGTTTTGGTCTTCATAATCATTTGTAGTGCTCATATTCATTGATTTCTAAGACCTCTTAATGCTATTAGGTATGCTGATGCGGCACGTCTATCTAGCCCATATCTCTTCATAGATTCTTATTCAAGGCTATAGCCAAACAAAACTTATAATCTTCAGAGACTCAGTATTTAATCAGTGACCCCTGGTTTCCGAGACCCGCAGGGCTATGAAGCCTCTGGCGACAGGGGCTGAGCTTCTGCGGTGAGGGGGCTTGGGGAGACCGTTGAGAAGTAGATGGTGGAGAGCCTTGAAATAAGTGAATATGAGAGGCTGTGAACCACTATCTACCGAGAAACGGCAGCCTTGGACAGACAGACATATCGATGCTAATGGGCTATGCAACGACATTGAGCTTCGCATACATAGCAAGCAAGCTTGCAACAGGGAGAAACATATCGATAATGTTGCCAGGTATAGCGTTGCTGATATATGCAGCAATGCTTTGAACTCTTCCTGCATCTTTTAGGGTGGGAAACCCAGTTGCTACTAGGTTTATATACCTGTTTTTCTACAGATATTAGAAGGAGTGGCGTTAGTTGTTTGGTGGTGTATGTGTTGGGAGAGCCGGCTGGGGGGAGGGAGGAGAAGGTTTCTAGACAGATTCAAGCTGTTCACGGCGGTTAGGAGCTATGTGGATTCCCATGCCCCCGGCTACTTCAATGCCCTGGACATTCTCTGCAGAAAGCTGTTTAGTAGGAGCTGCGTTGACCTTCTTATTGAAGAGCCTGAGAAGCTTAGAGAGGTTCTCATGAATAAATACAGTAATGATGTTCACCCAGTTTACTTTGTTGTGAAATACCTGTTCCTAAGACCAATACTAATCGAATTAAATAGACTCGATGCAGAAGAAGAGCTGGCAATACTGTTCATGCAGAACCCAGGCAAATTCAGAGAAAAACTAAAACAAGTGCTAAACCCATAGCAAAACAGAGACCTATTTTTGCTACTACAAGACCTCAGTGCGCCTTTCGCAGCTGTTTCGAAAATCATATGAACCTGTATCAGAGCTGAACCCTTTTCTTTAAGCTTCACAAAAATGTTTTGCTATTTTTCCTTTTTCAGAAACCACGTTATAGTGCTAGCTAGTATTGCTACTACTATTGCTGTTATTGCTATTGCCTGAACACTTGTAGCGGTTTGCGTTAGTGTATATGTTGTTGGCACATGGCTTGTTATAGTTTCCGTCCTTGTCTCAGTCAACACTGTGGTTATTGTCATAGGCACTTCTCTCACTATGGCTGATGTAATTGTTGTGGATATGTAGCTCGTTTTTGTTATGGTGGTGGGTATAGTTGTAGTTAAAGCGGTTTTTATTGTTGTTGGAATCACTGTTGTTATAGTAGTTGTGATGGTTTGAAGCACTTCAGTTGTGTATGTGGTGGGGATTGTAAGGGTAAGGGTATGCTGTAAGAATGTGGTTGTGGTTTCAGTTCTTGTTACAGTTTTTATTGCTTCAGGTGTTGCTGTAACTGTTTTTGTGTATGGAGATGCTATAGTTTCTGTAGTTGTAGTAAACACTGTTGTAGTCATTGTTTTAGGCACAGTTGTTGCAGTAGTTAATGTAGTGGTGTTCATCACCGTCGTTGGTATGTAGCTGGCAGTGGTTGTAGTCATTGTTTTAGTTTCCGTTACTTTTGCTGTAAATGTAGTTGTGTATGATGCAGTTGCCGTTGTGGTGCGCGTTACAGTTACTGTTTGTGTAGTAGTGCTTGTAACTGTTTCTGTAGCTGTTGTTGTTTCATAAACTCTAGTCGTGGTTGTATATGTCGTTGGTATGGTTACAGTTACTGTTGTTGTAGTTGTTTGCTGGCTCTCTATCCACTGGGGGTAGTACTCGTACAGCCTCCATGTATATGGGTTGAACTCGTTTGGGTAATCACTTATAACTGCGTAGCCGTTGTCAATAAGCCACTTATTAACGTTTAGAAGATGTGTTGAGTTGTACCTTATGTAAGTCACTGCTACAACCCTGTTGTATTTGTCCATGACGTAAATGTCGTCGACATCGAGGTACACCTTCTTGTTTAGAATAAGTGTTGTGAGAGCATCTTTAGCAGCATAGCCTTCAGTTGTGCCAAGCTCAGGAGCATCAATATCTGCTAGCCTAACTCTACCAACAGGAAAGCAGTCAAAGGTATCGCCATCAACAACTCTATAAACACTGCACGTAACATCAACTTCAAATGGATTTGCATAGACGCGGAGAAGTAGAGGCAAGCCTAAGTTGCTGAAGCTAAGACCAGCGCTCACACCTATGAGGAGAAGCACTGAAACAATAATTGTAGTTGCAAAAACACGGCAACGCACCATCTTTTCATAGCCAAATTTCTACAAAGTAATAAGCTTATAAAGCTTTTCTTCCCATCCCCGTCCTGAAGGGCGAGGCTTTCAGTTGTAACGATCATGATCTGTAATACAAAATCTTGTTTGTAAAGTAGAGATAATACTTCAGCCAATCTTTATGGGTGATGCATGGGTTGAGCAGGGCTTGCAAACCCCATTAATGATGCTGTTCAAGACATTGACTCCCATTGATACAGGAGCTACATACACCGCTATTCCTTGGAGTGTTCATGAGAAGCCAAATCTGTTGATTATTAGTAAAAAGGTTATTGAGGCTGCAAAAGGCTTTGCTGAGCTTGACTAGAGCGTTTCCCCGCTTTCAATATTTGTGAATACTATATAGTTTTAAACGGGTTTGCGGGGCTGGGCCTCGGCGTGGAATCACTAGCATCACCCACACCACATGGGCCCCAGTCGAGCCCAACGCCACGAGGCTCCCATCTGAATCTCTATATGTCACCGCAGAGCGGGTCATCCAAGAAACTATAGTGAGCGTATAGATATTTAAACATTACTCTCTATCGTCAAGTATTTACAGCTGTTTACAGATATTTAAACTTATCTTCAGCTCTGTAACAGCCTTCCTAAGCTATTTCGAAGATCCTAAGGTGTATATAAACTTGAGGAGCTGTGAAGAGGAATAGAGATGAGGCTATAAAAACACATCGAGTTGCATAAACCGTATGAAGATTGAACTCTGGCAGTTATATTCTTGATTGTGTGGGAGGGGGTCATATTAATTAAATTTAAAAAGTTTGCTGATATTAAGTAGGTACTTGGTGAAACGGGCTTTGGCTAGGCTCTCTAC
>JAPWUB010000098.1 GCA_028275745.1 Desulfurococcales archaeon
TCTCCTAGCATTTCAGGCTGTGAAATAAAGTTTGTTGTGTGCGATAAAGCTACGAGATACCCCTCCTCCGACAACCCAAAAATCTTTGCCGTAGCCTCTGCAGCTATAATTGATAGAAAAGCTAAGACAGAGCCATGCATATTGCCATATTGATCAAGGTACTCTGGGAGAGGCTCAACTGTTATTTCAACGCATTTTTCGTTTCTATCTTCCCTAATATCCTTAACCCTCATATTCTCTCTAAATAGAGCCGGTACACTATCACTGATTATGTGATGCTCCACAGCCATGGTTAAATCCACCCTTAATCTAATTGTTTCCTGCCAATAACTATCTAATATACTTATCTAGACCTTGAACTTGCCTCTCACGTTGCACTACTGCTGAGAAGATACTTTTTAGATCAACAAACCTCATACCCTCCCTCACAATATATGCATAGGCTTCATCCGTTATTGAAGGCGCTACAAGAACTCCTTCAACATTGATCCCTCTTTCTCGATAATAATCAACATAGCGCTTAAGCTGCATTACTGCAGCTATGCCTGCCCTCTCATTCTTTACCTCAACAAGTATAAGCGTTCCATCATCTTTTTTGAGCACAATATCGACCTTTCCATAAGGTGTAGGCACATCTACACCCATAACCTTTGCTTTGCTTTCAATAACGTCTGTATTTGCCAGTATGACCTTCACAATGTCGCTTTCCCTTCCAATAACTACAAGGTTTGTTACTGCAAGTTTACAGAACCAGATGAAGTATAGCTTGCTGAACTCCACTATAACCTCTTCTACGGGTTGAAACCTACGTGAAACAGCATATATGTTTCCACCCCTACACTCGTATTTTATTACTGATTTTGGGGGTTGCCAGTTCAATGGTTCAACCTTTTGTGCTTCATGAATCACTAAGCTCCCATCAGGCTTTGCTATAAAAAGCCTTACTCCATGAGGTGCGTAAGATGAGGCTCTACCAATATACTCAACAGTCATAGCCCCTGCTATCACAATTACATAACGATTTCTAGCCTCGTTTAATTTACGTGCAACATCTTCGCAATCTGCGTTAACATTTATGCTTATGCACTCCTCTGAACTCATTTAGCAGAACCTTTTCTGAATGAATTCCTTAACAAACTGGATAACATCATGTAATGGTCTATCCTTTTTTATAGTCAACGATGCTGCCTCTCTATGCCCCCCATACATTATGCTCATAACATTTCCATAGTCTTCTGCAAACTGTTTACAGAAGTCGAGTGCCTTCCTATCTGGGGACCTGACTGTAACTACCATCTTCTTCTCCTCTTCTCTTACAAGTACTATTGGAGTCCTAAACTTCTTTACATACTCTGTAGAGGCTATACCGAAGAGCCCAGCATAGATGATTGATTCTGATGCTGTAAACCATACAATGCTCCAGTTACATACTTTGGTTGCACGCTCCTCAATTCTCTTTAAGAGTACTTGTAAAAGCCACTTAGCCTTTGAGTACTTCTCATTAAACTCTTTAGTGTTCCAGAACTCCACACCCTTAACAATAGACTCAACAGAGCTTCTAATCAGAGACTCATTATCTGGCTCTACAGCTAGCGCAAGTTTGACCTTGTCTGCAATAGCTTTAGCTTGCTCATCATCTTCTCCACGACCTCCTTCACATACATCAGCAACTTTAATGAGCAGCCTCTCATAATCATTCATACTCTTTATAAGAAATGATGCAAGAACTGCTGGCGTTGACTGAGACTGAAGCCAGTAAACCTTCACCTTCTCTAACGCCTTCAGCGCATCTAGTAGCCGCATTGACGATGGATGATGGTCTACAATTACAATGTTTGTTCTTCCATCACTAGC
This sequence comes from Desulfurococcales archaeon, assembly GCA_028275745.1. Taxonomy (GTDB): domain Archaea; phylum Thermoproteota; class Thermoprotei_A; order Sulfolobales; family Ignisphaeraceae; genus Ignisphaera. The sequence goes on from JAPWUB010000098.1 coordinate 1,855, forward strand.
AATACGCTTTATGACTTCTGCCACATTACTCGATATAGCAAGATCTAGCAGCACCAGGAGATCAACATCGTCTTTCAAGCTCTTAATGGCTTTCTCAAGGTCTTCGTGAAGCCTCCATGGATGTGAATACTTCAAATCAATTCTATCCGGGAAATAATCACGTAGAAAATGCCTTATGTATAGTCCTGCCGAGATAACTCCATCACAGTCCCCATGGTAAAAAACAATAGCTTTAGGTCTCATCTAGACCCCCAAAACTATTGTTCTCTATGCACGTATTTTTTGTCTACAGTTTTACAAAAGGTAAATAACCTATTTAGTATAAAATCTCTCTTTGCAGGCTAGCGATAAGGCGCAATTACATGGAGCCTCTGCATGTGCTACTCGATCACTATGCTCGCGCATTTGATACTCTAAAGAAGCAGAAGTATCATTTGATAGGGTTTCACAGTGCTGTGAAGAAGTGTTACTGGGTTCATAAGGCGCTTACCGAGAGAATGTTTTGCTATAAGGCGAAGTTCTATGGTATAGAATCTCATAGGTGTATACAGTTCTCTCCATCTCTTCTCTGGTGCTGGAATTACTGCTTGCACTGCTGGCGATATAGACCTAAAGATCGTGGAGAGGATGTATGGTTTAACTTCCCTGACGTTGTGGACGATCCCAAGTTCCTGGTAGAGATGGCGATTAAGGAGCATAGGCGTACAGTTAGCGGCTATAAGATGTATCCTGGCGTGGATAGGAGAATGTATGAGGAGGCCATGAACCCAAAGCATGTGGCTATAAGCCTCACAGGAGAGCCTACACTCTATCCACGACTGGGTGAACTGATTAGGGAGTTCCATAAGAGGGGGATTACAACATTCCTTGTAACAAGAGGTGTTAGACCCGAGGTTCTAGCAAACTTGGATGAGGAGCCCACGCAACTGTACATATCTATTGAGGCTTGGGATGAAGAGAGCTATCAAAGGTTCAATAACCCTATCTCGCCTGTCCTATGGAGAAAAACTCTTGAAACTCTTGAGCTTCTACCCAGCTTTACAAGCCCTACGGTTGTACGAATAACCCTTGTCAGAAGTTTTAACATGCACGAGAAAGCTGTTGAGGAATGGGCAAAGCTTTTAAGAATTGCACAGCCAACATTCATAGAGGTTAAGGCCTATATGCATGTTGGGGGCTCTATAACAAGGCTATCTCGAGATGACATGCCCAGTCATGTAGAGGTAAAGAAGTTTGCAATGATGTTGGCAGAGAGGCTAGGATACAATGTAGTGTCAGAGAGTATACCTAGCCGTGTAGTGCTTCTCTCAACTCTGGATAAACCAGTTATTAGGTATGGCAACCCACCTGTTACATGGGATACTCCAGACAGAGGCGACGAATTCTCTGGAGAGTATGGAAACCCTGAAGAGGCTACATAGCTTAAATCTTTTTCATAGGTATAATATAAGTACGCAGACCAATTAATGCTACAACATCTTTGAGCGCTGAAGGCTATGCTAGCTTGGCTTCAGGATACTGCATGGATAAGCAAGCAAGGCGCCATACAGCTCTTTAAGAAGGTATGTGTTGATGGACATAGTATTGGATGTATTGCTAGGGTGGTTACACATATACACAGTGATCATCTGCTGCAGATAAGCAATAGCATTAATTTCTGTAGGCAGGTGATAGGCACCCACATTACATTAGACTCGCTAGAGGTTCTAGGGCATAGGATCCCAAAGCATAAACGTGTAGCACTGAATTATGGAGATGTTGTAGCCGTAGATGATCAGTATAAGGTTAG
>JAPWUB010000099.1 GCA_028275745.1 Desulfurococcales archaeon
CTTCTTAGCAAGTTGATCAGCTGCATCGCCAGCCAAGATTATGTGTTCAGTCTTTTCCAGGATAAATCTAGCAAGCTTTATAGGGTTCTTTGGGTACTTCACATATGCTACAGCACCAGCCTTACCCCTATACATGACACCAGCATCCATAGATACAGAGCCTGCTAAATCCACAGTACTCCCTACACCAGCATTGAATACACCTGAGTTCTCCATAACCTCAATTGCTGCGACAACCATGTCCAAGCTTGAACCGGATTTATAGTATCTGAAGCCTTCTCTCAAAGCATCCTCCAGAACCTTCTTTACCACTTTTATAGTCTCGGGATCTATACTCCATTTACCAGCTCCTCCATGAACTGCCAGAACAACCTTCGTGTTACATCACCTATATTAACATAACTATAAGTGTGCTACTTATAAATCAGGACTCTTATAATGCCCTTTCTAATGTCAATCCTCACCTTATTTGGGTCTACAACAATAGGTAACTCTATAACTTCTCTGTATTCATAGAACTTTGTTTCACCACCTTTGCCACTAATATCTGAGAATGCGATTTCCTCTTTTAGTTTAGCTCTCAAGAACATTAGGTTGCCCTGAAATCTGACATCAATTGTTTTCTCATCTGCTTTAGGCAAATCTATGAGGATTTCGTAGTAAGAACCCCTATCATTAATGCTGAACAACGGTCTTAGGTGTCCTTCATGGTTCCACATAGGTCTGAAAAGTCCTTCGGCAAACGCTAGCTCTTCCCTAATACTCCTCATGGTCTTCCTAATCTCGTCTTCCATGTATTCACGAATCCTTTTCTCAACTTCCCTTATTCTCTTAAAGATCCTCTCAAACTCTTCGTCAATCATACTTTTAGCCCTCCACACATTATGTGTGTAACGGAACGGTGTATTCCATGTCTTTCCTCATCTGTGCTAAACCTCTCAATGTGTTCTTCATTACATCTCTAGCCCTTATTCTAATTAGCTCTGCCTGTTCAATTAGCTCCTTAACATCTATTGCTACACCCATAATTCTAGAAATCATGTCAATGCTTCTGGCGGCAGCTTCTGGGTCTGGAAACTCCAGAAATGATTCTGTAAGCAATAGTAGCGCATTAAGCTTTGCTCTGCTAAACTCCTTTAATAATAGAGCGTAAGGACCTGCCAAAAGGCCGTTCTCAAACGGTATGACCTCAACATTTTTTACAAGTTCTAATGCTTTTGGTGATGTAGCTAGATAGTATGTTCTTAGCTGCTCTAGCTCAAACCTATTTTGTACTGGTAAACCTGATGGTAGCAGTATGTATTCAACACCTTTTCTTTCAAGGTAATCGATGAGTATCTTTGCGAGCTGTATTAAACCTGGTGTTGGTAACATGAACTCCGTGTATATAACAAGCAAATTGTTTCCAGTAAATATTCTTATGGGGCTTCTCAGGATCTTGTTACTGATTACTGCAACAGGAGGGAAATATGTGTATGAGTCTATGCCTGCTACCTCCTCAAGCTTAAGAGACTTTAATATATGAGTAGCGCTAATCACACTCACTAAACCTGTATCAGGAAGAGAGATTATTGCATAGCTAGGTCTCTGAAGCTGAATAGGCTTATACTCAATAAGCACGAAGTCCCCTATCCATTCCTCTCTGTATATCTCCATCAAAATCTTCACCTAAACAGTATCGTCACAAGCTTTTATCCTTGCATATCTTTATATGCTTTTGCTAGCCTCAGAATCTTCTCAACCACGTCGATTGCATCAAAACCGAAAACGTTTATCATAGGCTCTTTACCCCAATCACCTCTATGATACACTATGTCAGGTACAGACCCCACTCTCTTTACTGCTTGTTCAATGCCCCACGGAATCGATGCACCCTCAACATTCTTTATTTCTGGAGGTTCCTGAGATCGGTCATAGAATGATACCCTAAACCCTAGGCTCTCAGCAATCTTTATGAGCTTCTCATCGAAGCGAATGTTTGCTGCAGCCCTTATCCGCTCGTCAAACTCCATAGCTTTCAACACAGCTCTAGCCATGTGCTTAGAAGCTCCAAATGCTATAGGACCTACAGCTCTCACCTTATTGCCTACCCTAACAATTCTACCCATAACACCAGCAACATCATTTAATCCCCTTGCATAGGGTTTGGGAAGAGCCATCACTATGTTCATGCCGACCTCCGGCACTAACTGTGCTACGAGATCTCCATGTTCCTCAATAAGCTCTACAGCCTTCTGAAGATTGCTGGTAACATTATATCTCTCAGCAGGAATTGCAAGCCATGCAATAGGGTTTACAGGTCCATAACCGCGCCCAATTGGGAGTCCATACTCAATAGCCATGGTCACGAACTCTTTAGCAACCTTAACTGCCTCATCTATGGGCTTACCCTTAGCAAGCTCTGCTGTTATTGCTGCTGAAAAAACGCATCCAGTGCCATGGGTTGCTCTAGTCTCGATTCTTTTTGCTCTAAACTCCTTGAAGCGTCCGTTATGGTATAGAATATCTATAGATTCTGCCCCCTCTATATGTCCTCCTTTAACAACAGCTGCTTTAGCACCAAGCTCTTCAACAATGTATTTTGCAGCTCTCTTAGCATCTTCAATGCTTTGAATTGTTATACCCGTAATCTTCTCAGCTTCATCTTTATTAGGAGTTACAATGGTGGATACTGGAATTAGATACTTTACAAGGGCATCAACAGCGTCTTCCCTTAGCAGAGTAGTGCCGCTCTTAGCAACCATTACAGGATCCACAACAAGCGTAATACCATAGCTCTTGATAAGATTTGCTACAAGTACTACAACATCACTATTACTAAGCATGCCAGTTTTAGCAGCATCCACACCTATATCCTCTACAACAGCTCTAAACTGAGCCTCAATAATCTGAAGTGGTAGGTCATAAACAGCACGCACTTCGTAAGTATTTTGTGCAGTAATAGATGTTATGACAGCCAGTCCGTGAACACCTAGAGCTGCAAATGTTTTTAGATCGGCTTGAATCCCTGCCCCACCACCGGAATCACTACCTGCTACAGTTAAAGCCTTCCTGATCATGCATTGCACCTCTATTGCAATAACTACATTCAAAAAGTAAAAATGTGTTTCAATTAAGACTATCAAAAAGTGAATGCAGTATCTAATAATCAATAAAGCTTTTAAGTTCTAGATGGCAACTCTGTACAAAGAACTGAGTACATGTAGCTCGTTGTGCTCGGTGAAAGCGCCTTTGTCGTCACAGAAGTTTAGGCTTACAGGAAGAGAGAGATGGAGGCTTAAAAAGTGGTACAATGTAATTGCGCCAGAGTACTTTGGATCGCTAGTGATAGCCACAACGCCGGCTGACGAGCCATGGAAGTTGCTGGGAAGAAAAATTGAGACAACGTTATACGACCTCACAGGCGATATAACGCAAGTTCATGTGCACCTCTACTTCCAGATATACAAGGTTGATGGAGAGAACGCTTACACAATATTTAAGGGTCATGAGCTTGCAAGAGACTACATAAGGAGCTTAACTAGGAGAAAAAGCAGCAAAGTTACAGCAATATTGAATGTGACAACAAAGGACAACTACTTACT
>JAPWUB010000100.1 GCA_028275745.1 Desulfurococcales archaeon
TAGCAAATCTTAGAGCATTACACGAAGCACCAACACATCTATGGACAGAACTATTTGGGGTTGAAAAACATTCTTTATAGCAGGCTCTATAGGATATTCAACCCTATCCCTATAACGCTCACCACCATAGAAATAAACCATAACCCTCTTTATAGCAGCTGTAGTTTGTCGTTTCTCAGCAGATGACGGTTCACAGCCCTTCATTTACTGGTCTCAGGCTCTCCACCACCTACTTCTCAACGGTCTCCCCGAGCCCACTCACCGCAGTGGCTTCCATCTAGTCGCCTAGGGTTCATAGCCTCTGCGGGTCTTGGGAACTTGGAGGCACTAGCAAAGTGTATAAGCTACAGTAGCTTATAGGTCTTCAGCATCAGCTGGTCTTAGACATTAATGAATGTGAGCACTACAAATGATTATGAAGACCAAAACAGCCATGTATACATAGCTCTAATTAACCCCTTTCTATTTTAAGAGAATAAGAGTTTTCAAGGTCTCAAGAGTACATCTATTTTACAAATACTACTATACTGCTACCTAGACTTATATTAGAGTTACTTAATAGTGTTGCTAAAAATTTATAGGATTTGCACCACTAGTTAAGGTATGTAATGCTGGCTGAAGATCTATGTTTATAGCACTGAGTAGAGGCATTGAGGAGAGGTTGATTGAGGAGGCTAGGAAGAGCGGTGCTTCTGTAGAGGAGCTTATAGTTGAAATCTTGTCAAAGGCTTTAAACAAACCTCTCGATCCAGAGGAAAGAGTTGAAATTCATCTAAAACTTGCTGAGAAGTATTTTAGGGAAGCTGAGGAGCTACTCATTAAAAAGGACTATGTACAAGCATCTGAGAAAGCTTGGGGCGCTGCTGCTCAGATTGTCAAGGCTTTAGCAGCTAAAGAGGGTAAGGAGCTTAGGAGCTATGCCAGTTTATGGGAATATGTTGATGAACTTGCAGAGAAACTCCATGATATTGAAATTAGACACTTGTGGGGTAGAGCCAATAATCTTCACCAGAATTTTTATGAAAATTGGATGCCTCCAAGAGATGTTGCTATAGCGATAGAAGATGTTAAGAAATTTATTGAAAAGCTGAAGAAGCTTCTGTAAATCAATAAAACATTATATATAGAGTTCTCTGCTCTTCCTATAATAAAATGGATAGAGATTTTTAACTGAGACTCTTCATCTGATTTTTCCCAATTGTATTTCTACATATATGTGTTAATAGCATCTATTTGAACCCTATGATTGAAGACACCACTTCTATAGCAACTCTAGAAAACCAAATTTTGCTGTCTTATCTGCAACTCTAATATCTGCCCAAAGAGCTATCTCTAATCCACCACCAACACACTGACCTCCTCCCCGCCCTAAAGTGCGAGGGTTCCCTAGAGCGGGGAGGTTTGGGATTACATCCCCTCTCCCCGAGGGTTCAATCCCAGGCCGGGTCTCCGGCCCATTACCCCTATCCCTTTCGGGACTCGGGGTTATGAGTATATTGAATGCTCTCACCAGATCCGCGTTGAATACCTTATTTATCTTTGTGCACTTGAATAGTCCACGCTCAATCCTCTTCCCACATCCTGGGCCATGTACTGGACACTTGGACGATGTATATGCCTCGTTTACGTAAACCACTGTTATTCCGTATTCCTCTGCAACCTCGTAAATCCTCCTCAGCAAGTAGCCATATGTCCATATGTGGACGTTGTTAAAGTTTCCATTATCCTGGGCAATGTATTTGGGGTAGCCAATCTTTATAATAGAGACTCCAACACTATGTAGCCATTCGATTGCTTGTCTAACCTTTGAATCAATATAGGCTTTGATCTGCTTCCTCCACTTGGAGTGCATAGACCTAAGCCTCCTAGAGTTCTTCAAGCCATACCTATTCAGCGTGGACTGGTACTCAGCAATCCTCATCCTCCAGTAGTGAGATAATGCTTTAAGAGGTCTTCCATTAACAAGCTTTGCCAAACCATTCCCAACGTATATAGCCACCAAGTTGTTAACATCAATATCAATACCTGCTACCAGACTCCCTCTTGGCCTCCTCGGAACACTAACCCAAACCCCTCTAACAGCCTTCTCGCTTACCTCGAACGATATGTGGATATACCACCTCCTCTTGTCTCTGTCATAGTGTATCTCCAGCCTGCCCTGCTCCCCCCTTAAGTGTACCAAGCCCTTATACCCCAGCTCTATCCTTCCAATAGCTCCCAGACCCTTGAGAACTATTTTATCATCTTCTATCTTATACTGATCTTTCCTCAGAACAGTCCATAGAGACCTCTTATTGTTTTTCTTCTTATACCCAGGCGGGCTAATTTTCGTGATGAATGGTGGCAACCTACTCTCTTTCTTAAGCTTTAGCATTTTGAAGAAGCTCTTCCATGCCTCATCGTTCTTGTTTAGGATTTGCTGTGCTGTGGCAGAACCTATGAGTGTCTTGTACTTCTCGTAGTACTCTTTGTATGGTGCTTTAAGATCTACACCTCTCTTCTCGAAGAACGCTCTCCTCCTAGCGTAGTTCACTTCATTCCATAATTTAGATGATAAACTACAGAGTAGCTTCAACCTCTCTTCAGAGTTCTTATCGACTACAAGCTCTACTATGCTTGTCCTCTTCATCTCTCTTTCCCCCACTGCTCCTCAACATACCTCTTAACAATATCTGCTGTCATGTTCCCAACAGCTGTCACGAAATAACTTCTACTCCACAACTTCCCACGAACAGCTCCAGTCCTCAGCTCTGGGAACCTCTGCAGTATTTTCCTAGCACTCTTACCTTTAAGATAGTTCACAATATAAGCTGGGGAGTGCCTTGGAGGGCATAGAGCAAAAACATGGACATAATCAGGCAAAACCTCTAGGGCTAGTGGCTCACATTCTAACTCCTTAAGTATTTCACTCAAGACTTCTTTAGTGTATTCAGCAACATCTCCCACAAGAATATCCCTACAATACTTTGGGATCCAGACGAAATGATAGCTACACCAATACCTAGCATGCCTAGTACTTCTAAGTCTCATCCACTCTAGAGATTCGCCCTCCAAGACACTCACCTGAATATATTAGAGGATACATATCTTACAAGCTTTTCTATCCATCCCCGCCCTGAAGGACAAGGCTTTCGGTTGTAAAGCAGTGTTCTCTTCTTACACCTCCGCATCTCCAAGACGAAGGCGGTGAAGGTTTCAAAAACAGCTGGATTAACATCACCAACAAGCCTGAAGAACGAGACTGTTTCTCCAAGGTACTCCACTAGCCACGGCCTAGAGCCCTAGCTGCCGTGACTAGGAGGAATGTAGCTCCTCCTCAAGCCCCTGTCCAGCTCCCTAACACCGAGCTCAACATTTAAAAGCATAAGCCAGAGAGCACCAAGAAGAATACCACTTGCGATCAGCACAATGAGAAGCTCTTTAATAGCCACATAGAGAAGTGTTGCAACTGATATAGCTGCAACTGTTAGTGCTAGTGCCAGTCCAACCCTCTTCTCAGCAGCAACACACTTCCTTACATCTCCC